>JANOEM010000648.1:0-25236 GCA_031413195.1 Actinomycetes bacterium | reverse complement strand
TCCGAGACGGATCTCCGCGAGCGATTCCGACTCGGCGATGGCCCGGTGGTCGTGCTGCCAGCGATCACTCATCCGCACAAGGGCCATCAATTCCTGCTCGAGGTGATGGCTCGTTCATGGACCGATGGCGCTGTTCGGCTGGTGCTCATCGGGGGGGCTGGTTCGAGCGAGCGCGCCGTGGAATCGACGATCGTCGACCTGGGGCTGTCCGATCGCGTCGTCCGGGCCGGTCGCGTATCGTCGGCTGACCGAGATGGGCTTCTGAAAATGGCTGCTGCCATGGCGTTTCCCAGTGAGTACGAAGGCTTCGGCGCGCCCGTCATCGAGGCAATGGCCCTTGGCGCCCCGGTAATCTGCAGCGACCGCGCATGCCTGTCGGAAGTGGCCGGTGACGCTGCGATCGTGTTGCCGTTGGAGCATGAGGCTTGGGCCGGCGCCCTCGACGAGGCCATCCGCCGGCGGGCAGAGCTGACGACAGCGGGTCGGGCTAGGGCGGCAACGTTCACGTTCGTCCATTCCGCCGATGCGTTGCTCGAGGCCTACGGTCGGGCCCTGTCATGATGATGCTGGCATGATCGGGACCTCCAGCGACGAAGGAACCCGATCGGACCGACATCTCCGCCTGGCTGTCCTTTGCCCACACTTCGAACCCGACTCCGCTCCCACTGGTGCCGTGATGACACGCATCGTTCACGAACTGGCAGCGCTCGGCCACGAGATCGATGTGATCACCGCCCTGCCCTGGTATCGCGAACATGCGATCGAACCCGGCTGGGCGGGCAGATGGATCCGTCGCGAAGTGGTCGATTGGGGCTCGATCACCAGAGTTCACCCGTTTCCGGGCAATGACAGGGCCAATCTCGTTCGCCGAGCCGCGGGTTTTGCCGGGTTCAGTGTGCTTGCGACAATCGCCGGCCTTCGAGGCGGCCGTGTGGACGGGATCCTGGTGATGTCGCCCCCGCTCACCAACGGAATGATCGGATGGACGATGAAGCTGGTCCGACGCGGACCCCTGGTCTTCAACATCCAAGATGTGTTCCCCGACGCAGCGATCGAGACCGGTGCGATCACGAACCGATGGGTGATTGCGGCTGCCCGATGGTTGGAACGGATGAGCTATCGGCGCAGCGATGTCGTCACGGTGTTGAGTAGCGACCTGCGCGACAACGTCGTCGCGAAGACCGGCGAGTCGATGGCCGATCGAGTCCGGGTGATTCCCAACTTCGTGCTTACCGACGAGATCCGACCACTCGACCGGTTGACCGAGTACCGCCGTGAGCTGGGCATCGGTGACGAGACGGTCGTCATGTACGCCGGAAACGTCGGTTTTTCGCAGTCGCTCGGGCTGATGGTCGAAGCAGCTCGTTCGATGCCGGACGTCATGTTCGTGATCAACGGGGAAGGGTCGGCGAGGAAGTCGCTCGAAGTCGAAGCGGCTGGCCTCGCCAACATCCGGTTGGCCCCATACCAGTCGATTGAGCGGCTACCGGAACTGCTCGCGACGGGCGACATCCACGTCGTGCCGCTCCGTGCCGGGCTGGGCCGGGTGAGCGTTCCGTCGAAGACGTACTCCATTTTGGCGGCAGGGCGCCCGATCCTTGCCTCGATCGACGCGGGTACCGAGGTGCCGCGCATCCTCGATCAGGCCCAGGCGGGGGTCTCGGTGCCACCTGATGACTCGATCGCCTTCATCTCGGGCTTGCGCGAACTCGTCGCCGACGAGTCTCGGCGAGTCGCAATGGGCGAAAACGGGCGCCGGTGGGTCGAAGAGGCGGCATCACCTGCGGCCGTTGCCTCGACCTATGCGGATCTGTTCGCCGAACTGGCACGACAGCAGGGGTGACGGGGGAACGCGGAGCACAGCCGGTAACCTCGCATACTCGTGGCAACCTCTTCATCCGCCAATAAAGTCGCCAAGCTCGCTCAGAAGGGCAAAGGCAAGAAGGTGCGCTTCCAGGGAGGCACCGTCTTTCCTGCCGTCATCGTCGGCGTGCTTGTCCTGCTTCTCCCGCTGATCGTCTTTGCCCGCCAGAGCAGGCCCGGGCCGGGCGAGGGCGAGCCGACGATCAACCAGCACTGGCACGCAGCATTCGGCATGTACGTCTGTGACGAGAACGGCCTGCTCGAACTGCCGGTCGTTTCGGGTGCGCTCGAGGAACAAGACGCTCAGGGCAACCCGATCAGCCAGGAGTTCGTACGAACCGGAGTCCACTCGCATGGCGACGGCGTCATGCACTGGCACCCCTACAGTGGCGCAGCAACCGGCACGAACGCCAAGTTGGGTGTGTTCCTCGACAACTACAACATCGAGTTGACGGACGACAAACTGGTCCTGCCCGAAGCGCAGGGCGGCCAAACCTTCGAAGAGGGCAAGACGGTCTGCAAGATTGATGGCGTCGAGAAGGACGCTTCGCTCGAACTGTGGGTGTGGGACAACTATTCGACCGTCGGCACCACAGATCCGGCCGTGTACACCACCAACATGACCGATGTACGGATCAAGAACGATGGGATGGTGTTCGTGATTGCGTTCGTCCCGGCCGACGTCGACCCGGTTGCGCCGGAATGGGCAGCCCGGTTGCCAGAACTCGGCGCTGCCGACGGAACGGGCCCGGTCACTCCCGATTCGACCGTCACGACCGTCACGACCGTCACGACCGTCACGACGACGAGCACGGCGAGCACCCCGACGACCAACGGATGATGCGGGCAGTAGTCCTCGTCGGTGGGTTCGGTACCCGCTTGCGACCGCTCACGAACTCGGTTCCCAAGCCGATGTTGCCGGTCGGCCATGTTCCCATCATCGAACGACTGATCGGCAACCTCGTCCGAGGCGGAGTCACCGACGTCACACTTGCGCTCGGGTTCAAGCCGGAGCCGTTCCTCGAGGCGTTTCCCGACGGAACGTGCGCCGGGGCAACACTCACATACGCGGTTGAGCCTGAACCCCTCGACACCGGTGGGGCCATTCGCTTCGCAGCGCAATACGCAGGTATCGACGAGACGTTCGTCGTCGTCAATGGCGATGTGCTCACCGATCTCGACGTCGCTGCGCTGGTCGACTTCCATCGTTCGAACAATGCCGAGATCACGCTGCATCTGACCCCGGTCGACGATCCGTCCGCGTTCGGCGTCGTCGACTGTGACCAACATGGCATGGTGAGCCGCTTCATCGAAAAGCCCGCCCCGGGCACGGCTCCCAGCAATCTGATCAACGCGGGTACCTACGTGTTCGAACCGAGCGTGATCGACCGGATCCCCGGCGGGCGGAGGGTGTCGATTGAGCGAGAGATCTTCCCGGTCGTGGCTGCCGAGCAACGACTGTGGGCCCTCGCGACCAACGACTATTGGATCGATACAGGTCGGCCCGACCTGTACCTGCAAGCCAACCTTGATGTCATCTCTGAGCGTCGGGCCTCCCACAACTGGGCCAAAGCGGTGCACGACGATGCCATCCTCGGTGAGGATGTCTCGTTGTCGTCGTCGGTGATCGCGGCCGGATCTGTTGTCGGCGATGGTTCGTACATCACGAACTCCGTCGTCCTCGCCGGCGCCATCATCGGCGCAGGCGCGACGGTCAGCGGCAGCGTGATCATGGGCTCGGTCGGTCGTGGCGCGGGTGTTTCGAACTGCGTGATCGGGGCCGATGCGTCGGTCGCAGACGGCGAGAACAGAGTCGACGAGCGGATTCCGGCGCCTCTCTCCTGAGTCATCAGCGAGGCAACGGCCCGCTACTTCTGGCAGCATGTCGGGAATGAACCCAATGGTCATCGGCGGAGCAGGGTTTGTCGGCTCGCATCTCGTCGACAGGTTGTTGGCCGAGGGTGTGGCGACCGAGGTCGTTGATGACCTCTCGACGAGTTCGCTCGGCAACCTCGCAGCGGCGCGGGCTGCTGGTGGTTCGTTGAAGATCCACACGCTCGACGTTCGGGGCGGTGACTTCGCCTCGCTGGTCGGGATGAGACGCCCAGACGTGATCTACCATCTCGCCCTGCTGACCCCCGGCCAGTCTGGCGACGACCATGATGGCAGCGCGATCACGAGTCTGCTCGTGGTGTTGGAAGCAGCGCGCCAGCACGGAGTCGGCAAAGTCGTTGTCGCCCTTCCGGCTGGGCCGCTCTACGGCGAGATACCGCAACGCGACCTGCCGGCAAAGGAGAGCCGACCATTCGAGCCGCGCAGCTTGCGCGGCGTTCTTGCCAAGACGGCCACCGAACTGCTGTCTGTGTACCGCGATGTGTACGCCGTGGAGCACACGGCACTCGCGATGTCCACGGTCTACGGACCGCGTCAGCGCAGCGTGGATGGTGTTGTCGCGGCGTTCGCGACAGCGGTGATGAACGACGGCGATCTGACTGTTCACGGTGACGGTCGACAGACCCGTGACCTGCTTTTCGTCGACGACGCGGTCGATGCCCTGGTTCGCGCTGGGCAGCGTGGTAGCGGATTGGTCGTCAACGTGGGCACGGGCGTGCAGACCTCGATCAGAGATCTCGCCGCACTCGTCGATCGAAATGCGCGAGTGATCAGTCAACCGAGACGACATGGCGACCTGACCCGAGTAGCTGTCTCACCCACCAGAGCGAGGATTCACCTGCAGTGGTCGCCCTGGACCCAACTTGCAGATGGCGTCCGAGCAACGCTCGAGGCATATGGGCAAGACCTAGCCCAGACCTAGCCCTTGACCTAGCCCTTGACCTAGCCCAACGTGACGCCTGCGGCGGCCAGGGTGGCCCGGGCGAGATTGGCCGAGACCGCTGAACTGGTCATGATCGAAGGCACGACGATCGGCCGCATTCCGGCAGCTGCGACGAGGGGCGCGAGGTGTTCGTCGGCGGGATCGATGATCAATGAAGACGCGATGCGTGCGTAGAGACGGGCGACGCCGACGACTGAAGGCTCGTGGCCGAGCTCGGCCATCATCCGGTCTGCTGGTCCCTTCAGCGCCGCACCGCCGACGATCGGCGAGACCGCCGAGACCGAATCTCGGCGCGCCGCGAGGATTGTGTCGAGGCCGTCCAATGCCCGAAGTGGGCCGATCGAAACCAACGGGTTCGACGGAGCAACGATGACGGCAGCGGATTGCTCGATGGCGTCGCGGGCCGCCGATGAGAGCAGCGCGTCGGCTGCCCCCGCGAACCGAATCGCGCTCACGGGCACGCTGTGGTGGCGCTGGACGAAGTACTCCTGGAAGCTGATCTCGCCCTCGTTTTCGACCGTCACCCGGGTTTCGACCGGGTCATCGGTCATCGGAAGCAGCCGGATCCTGAGCCCGAATGCCGTCGCGATCTCTGCGGTCGCCTCGGTCAGGGTTGCGCCTTCGGCCAGACGCGCGGTGCGATAGAAGTGAGTCGCGAGATCCTGGTCGCCGAGGTTGAACCACGTCGGCGCGGCGCGAGACCCGATCGGTCGAACCGGGACGAAGCGCCCGAGCGCTTCCATCGCTCGCCACGTCTCGTCGCGAAGGCCCCATCCTCGTTCTGGGTCGATCGCGCCGGCCAAGGTGTATGTCACCGTGTCGATGTCGGGCGAGATCGACAACCCGTGCATCACCGTGTCGTCACCGGTGTTGACCACCGCCGTCACGTCGCTGGCCGGCATCACCAACAGCAACCCGCGAAGAAAGCGCGCGGCGCCGACTCCGCCCGCCAGAACGGTGATCATCAGGTTCCTTCCCGGGCGAGACGGCGATACAGGCCAGCGAGTCGCTCGGCGGTGTTGGCCCAGCTGTAGTGCGTGAGCCTTGAGTGTCCGGCGGTGACCAAGAGGGTCCGTAGCGAGTCGTCCGTTGCGACACGGTCGAGCGCGTCCGCCAGGCCATCGATGTCATCGGGGCTGACGAGCAGGGCCGCATCGCCGGCGACCTCGGGGATCGACCCGGCGTTCGATGCGACGACCGGAGTGCCATGTTGCATGGCTTCGAGCAAGGGGAATCCGAATCCTTCGTCGAGCGAGGGGTACGCAAGAACGGTCGCCTCGGTGAGGAGCCACTGTTTCACGTGCGGCTCGATCTGACCGGTGAACATCACCCGGCTTCGTATGCCGGATGGCAGCGAATCGACCGCGGCGTCGACCGCCGGCCGATCGTCACCATCTGCGCCTGCCAAGACGAGGCGAAGGGTCGGGTGCAGGCCGGAGATCCGCCCAAAGGCGGTGACGAGGGAAGGCAGATTCTTACGCCGCTCCAACGTGCCGAGCGCAAGAATGAACGGGACGCCGATCAGTTCTGCGACGGGAGGGTTCGGCGCGGCCATGTCGCTGAATGGCAGCGGGGCGAGGGCGATCACCTCGATCCGTTCCGTTCCGAGAAGTTCGCGAACGGCGTCGGCAGTCGACTGGGATGACGCATGAACGACCGCTCCTGAGCCAATCGCCTTTCGCAGCACCTTGCCCGCACGCCGCACTGCGGGGGCAGCGCGGTCGGGGTGTCGGAGGAACCAGCAGTCATAGACCGTGACCACTCGAGGGATACGGCTCGGGGGAACGATGTAGTTTGTTCCGTGGACCACCGATGCGGGCTTCAGCCACCGGTCCATCCGAGGCACTTGAAGTGTCCCCCAGAGACCCTGGGCGACGACTGCCGGCAGCGGAAGTCGGGTCATCCCCGGTGTCAGGGTCCCGCGAAAGCTGCATGCGTATTTCTTCAGCCTGATGTCATCTCGCGCCGACAGTGCAGCGGCCATGTTCTGGACGGCCATGCCGACGCCAGTGAGGGGTCCCAGCAACGGCCCGCAATCGAAGGCGATCGTGAGCGGCGATTCGTCGGTGTTGGCAGTGTTGGCAGCGTTGGCCGTGTTGGCTGCGTTGGGTGTGTTGGCGCTCACCGTTCAGATCTCGAACGGGTTGTCGGTCGCTGCCTCGTACAACGACCCAGCATCCGGAGCAACACCTGCTTCAAGTCGCTGCCTCAAGAAGATGGCGAACACCACGCACGCGACTATCGAGGACGCCACCAGGCCGAGTTCGACTCGCAGGTACAAGTCGTCGGAACCGAACCACGTGACGAGCACGAAGGTGAGCATTCCGAGACCCCATCCGAGTGCCACCCGGGCGTGACCGTGCAGCGCGATCACCGCTTGGGCATAGGTCAGCGCGATCATGTAGATCGCGGTGCCGAGCACAAGCATCGTGATGGTCCGGCGGGACAGGTCGGCGTCGTACACGCGTGAGAGCACGAACGGTCCGAGAAGCGCTGATCCTGCGACACCCGCCACACCGACGGCGATGACGACTCGAAGGAGCTTGCGGAAACCGACCCGGAACTCGACGAGTTCGCCGCGGACTGCGAGTCCGGCCAAACGTGGGAGCAGTGCAGCCTGCACGGCCTGGAACAGGAACAGCGGCACTCTGCCGAGCAGGACGCCGTACCCGAACTCGGTTACCGCAGCGTTCGGCGCATCGCCCTTGAGCAGGTCGACGGCGATCGGTCCGGCATTGACCAGGCCGGCGGCGAAGACCGATCCGAGCAGCAGCCATCCGAGGTTGGGTGTCACTTCGGTCCACGCAGCGGGCGGCCCGTCTTCTGTCGTGAGGTTTCGCCTGGCAAGGACGATTGCGACGCCAACAAGGGGTGCGAGTGCGACGACGAACGCGTATGCCCCGATCGTCGTGACACCGGCCACCCACAAGACGATGCAACCGATGATTCGAGTCGCGCCGTCGGAACCCATCACCACGCCGTACGGACCGAAGCGTCCAGATCCGGAGCAGATGCCGCGGGCGAGGTGGACGGGTGCATACGCGACGAAGCCGACGATCAGCGCAGCCGTGACGACCCAGTCGCCCTCGAAGAACTGTTCCGTGATCTGTTGCGAGAAGATCAGAATTGCGAGGACCACCGCCGCCGCGATCACCGCTGCGAGCGGAATGAGCCGACGTACGACCGGGCGACCGCCCTGGCCGAGACCGCGCCGGTGGGCGAGAGCCCGTCCGAGCTCTTGCTCGAGGGGCAGAAAGAATCCGGGAGCGAGGAAGAAAACGGCGAACCAAAGGCTGTTGATCGGCTTGAAGCCGTCGGTTCCGAGCGCGGCTTGGCCGACCTTGAAGAACGCGTAGCTGGAGACACCTGCGACAATCAGGCCTACACCGACGGGAAGGGTGCCTTCGGGAAGCGGCAGACGCTGGATCGCAGAGCGCTGGTCGTTGTCGTTTGCCACGGGGCGCAAGGCTACCGGTCGTCGACGAGTCAACGGAGTCATCGGTTCAGATCGCCCTGCCAGAGAGGGGGGCGCCTTGTGATTGGCACGGATTGCGGCTATAACCACACCCTGAGTGAAACCACACTCTGAGTGATCATTGATGATCTGGTTGCTCGTGCATCGTTGTTTCTGTTCTGTCGTGTTCTGAGGTGGGTGATGAAGCGAAACCGATCCTGGCTGGCGCTTGCGCTCGGACTGACGACGATGATCCTTGCCCCGGCAACGGCGATGCCCGACCATGCGCTGGCGGCTCCGACCAGCATCATCATCGACGGGCACGGCTACGGCCACGGAGTCGGGCTCAGCCAATACGGAGCTTTCGGTTACGCCGTCGACTTCGGCTGGTCGTCGAAGCAGATCCTTGATCACTACTTCGGTGGCACGGTCGCTGCAACCGCACCGAACGCGGACATCACCGTGCGGATCAGCGCGCTCGACGGGGCAACGCAGACTGCAGTTGTGCACGACAAGGGCGCCTTGATCGTGGATGGGATCGCCGGTGGTCCCTGGCGCTCGCTCGTCGTCCGCGAATTCGCGGAGGGCCGTTACTCGGTGTGGGGTCGGGTCGATCTTGGCACCTGTCCGGGTGCATCATTGAGTCTCGAGGACCCGGCGAATGGATGGACGCTGGTCGCGCCTGACCTCGCCGCGGTCACGATGCGTCCGCAGACCGACACGGTTGCGAGCCCTGATTTCGGTGACCTCGTGGGCTTGTGCGAACCAACCACCGGCCGGGTGCGCTACTACCGAGGATCGATCCGGGCCGTGAACAGCGGCGCTGGTGCGAATCGTACGGTCAGTCAACTGCCGGTCGAGCAGTACATTCGATCCGTTGTCGCGGGCGAGGTGTCATGGGGGTGGGCATCCAAGGGTGGCGGTCGCGGCGCACAGGCGCTGCAGGCGCAGGCTGTCGCCGCTCGTTCATACGGGCTTGCCGAGAACCGCGAGTCGTTTGCCAAGACGTGCGACAACGTCTGCCAGACCTATCGAGGGGCCGCGTACCGCGCGGGGGCGACCGGACCCTTCGTCGCCCAAGAGTTCGCCGAGACGGACGCAGCCGTCGTCGCTACCGCCGGTGTCGTCCGCAGGTACGGCTCTGAAGCTGGAGCGATCGCGTACACCATGTATTCGTCGTCGTCGGGCGGTTTCACCGCCAAGACGTCGCTCGGGTTCACTGCGGTGATCGACGAAGGAGATGCCGTGACCGGCAATGCCGGCCACTCGTGGTCGGCGACTTTGGCCGGATCGACGATCGAGGCCGCCTATCCGGCGATCGGCACGTTCATGGGCATCACGGTGTCGAGCCGTGAAGGCAACGGGGAGTGGGGAGGCAGAGTCCTTTCCATGTCGGTGGACGGCTCGGCGGGTTCTGTGGCGACCACCGGAAGCGTGTTCCGATCCCGACTCGGGTTGAAGTCGAACTGGTTCCAGGTCCGGGGTGCGGGCGCTCAGGCGCCTGCCGGCCCGGCGTCTGATGGCTGCGACGGGCGCACGACGTCGTCATTGGCGGGTGTGACCGCGAACTCCGCGGCGAGCGCCTTTTCGCCGATCGCCCCACAGCGTCTGATCGACACCCGTATCGGGTGGGGAACGGCGCAGTTGCCACTCCGTGGAGGGTGCACCCTGGAAGTCGACCCGCAGTTGCCCGACGATGCAACTGCAGTCGTCATCAACGTCACCGCCGTCGAACCTGATATCAGCGGGTACCTCACCGCCTATCCGTGCGGAGCCGACCGACCGCTCGCATCGATCGTGCCGGCGGTGGCGGAACGGATCGTGCCGGGAACGGCGATCGTGCCCCTGAACGGCGACGGCGTGTTCTGCGTCTACGCAATGGCCACGACGGAGATTGTGATCGACCTGAGTGGCGTGTATCGAACCGGCGAGGGCGACCGGTTCGAACCAATCGTGCCACAGCGTCGCTTCGACTCTCGCGGCGGGGCAGTGGTGCAGGGCGGAACCGTCGTCCGGGTCCCCGTCGTTGGCATCGGTGGAGTTCCCGCATCAGCGACTGCCATCGCGGCCACGGTGCACAGCACGGATGCCGATCGGGACAGTTTCATCACGATCTGGCCATGCGACCCGGTCAGGCCGACGACTTCGGTGCTCAACACCTCTTCCGGCGCCGCCGTGACGAATCACATCCAAGTCGGCCTCGATGGGTCTGGCGCGGTTTGCATGTTCGCCCAGTACTCGATGCATCTCGTGCTCGACATCAGCGGTTGGTTCGGGCCGACTGCCTCGTCGTCGTATCACGCGCTGATGCCGTCTCGCGTTCTCGACACACGCGAAGGGGTCGGACTTGCAGGACCGTTCACCGCCGGCCAGAACCGGGCGGTCGCCGTGGTCGGTGCCGGTGGCGTCCCGTCGACCGGAGTGTCGGCAGTGGCGGCAGAAGTCACATCCACCGATGCCACTCGACCGGGTTACATCACCGTGCACCCATGTCTGGCCCAAGTGCCGGCAGTGTCGATGGTCCGCAACTTTGCCGACACCGTTGCTGCGACGACCGTCACCGGGGTGATCGATTCGGCGGGCCGTTGGTGCCTCCAGACCAGTGTCGCGATGCATGTCGTGGTCGACGTGAGCGGCTACTACGACTGAAGCCAACCCCGGAGATCCGAGAAATGGTGTCGTCCCCGGCGGCGCGCGACGACGGCCCGTCATTTCTGACGGGCCGTCGTGACAACGCGAGGTCGCGTCTCGGGGGTCTGCGATCAGGTTGCGCTGGTGATCAGGCCGCGGACCTGCTTGCGGGCATTCTTGGCAGCGCCGTGGGCATTGCCGAGCAGTGCTCCAGCACGCTCGGGCAGACGCTTCTCGAGGTCTTCGACTGCGCTGTCCAACTTGCCTTCGAAGGCGGTGAGCCTGGAGTCCAACGCCGAGAAGCGAGTCTCGATCGAATCCACGGCCTCGTTCATCTGAGCCCTGCTGGCGCCGAACTGGTCATTGATCGCCTTGGTGAATTCGCGCCGACGAACCTGCGCCTTTTGGAAGCCGAGCACGGCAAGGCCGATCGTGACGTAGGTTGCGTCCTTGGCGACGTTGGTGACCGTGTCTGCCTCGATCTTGGGCATCTCGATCTTGGGCATCTCGAACTTGGGCATCTCGAACTTGGGCATCTCGAACTTTGGCATCTCAAACTTAGGCATCTCGAACTTGCTCATGTCGACGCTTGGGAATGTGGGGAACGTTACTGAAGCCATGGAAGGCACTCCTTGTGGTTGGCCGATCTGTGACCGGCGAGACATTCTGTTTGGCAGCGATGGGCGCTGCCGCATAAACAGAATAGCGCATAGTGCTAACTTTTGCAAGCACTCCATCGAACATCCTCGGAAATTGACTGAACCCTTGCGAAGCATCCGTCCCGCTAGCCTCGGACCCTCGTGGACGTCAACAACGAACTCGCTCTCTCGGTGGTCGCCGTCATGGTCGTCCACGATCCGGGCGACACGTTCGACGACGTGCTGACGGCGCTGGCCGATCAGGACTATCCCAATCTGAAGACACTCTTCCTGGTTCCCGGAGATGCGGGAGACCTTCCGGCCCGGATTCGTGAGCGGATCCCGGGCTCGTTCGTGAGGGCGGTCGCAGGAAACCCTGGCTTCGGTCCGGCTGCCAACGAGGTGATGCGTCTCGTCGAAGGGGACAACGGGTTCTTCATGTTGATGCATGACGATGTCGCGCTCGACCCCGGCGCAACAAGTGCTCTCGTCGAGGAGCTCTACCGATCCAACGCCGGCATCGTTGGCCCGAAGTTGGTGATGTGGGACAACGGGCAGATGTTGCAACACGTCGGACTCGGCGTCGACCGATTCGGTGAGATCGATCCTTTGGTCGAGCCCGGTGAGGTCGATCAGGAACAGCACGACGCAGTCCGAGACGTGTTCGCGTTGCCGTCGGCGTGCATGCTGGTTCGGGCGGATCTGTTCAAGTCGCTGGGCGGTTTCGACCCGTCGGTGAACTTCTACGGCGACGACCTCGACCTGTGTTGGCGGGCCCACCTCAGCGGGGCCCGAGTGGTCGTGGTGCCGGCGGCCAGAGGCCGCCACCGTGAGGCGCTGACCGAGCGTCGCCCGGATCTGGCCCACCACGCGTTGGCCGCTCGCCATCGTGTGCGAACCGTCGCCACGCTCACCGGTGGCCTCCGCCTGCCACTCGTGCTGTTGCAGATGGTTCTCATCTCGTTGACCGAGATGGTGGTCGGTTTGTTCACGGGCAGACTCGGCGAGGCGTTCACCTCCTTGCGGGCAACGCTCGGGCTCCTCGCTCACATCGGCTCGATCGTGCGTCGAAGACGCCAGATCGCCGACCTTCGCCAGGTGCCGTATCGCGAGGTCGCTGGGCTTCAGATTCGCGGCAGCGCCCGTCTCGCGTCGTATTTGCGTAGCCGTGAGCAGAGTCAGATGTCGGTCGATCACAGCGCCGTCGGGGCGAGGCGCTTCTCGCGAAACACGGCGGCACAGATCGCAGTCTGGACTTCGCTGATCCTGCTCGTAACGATCGGCAGCCGGGCATTCATCACCGACGGCGTTCCGGCAGTCGGCCAGTTCCTGCGGTTTCCGTCGAGCGCTCGGATCGCACTCGGGGACTATTGGTCTGGATGGTGGTCGCATGGGCTCGGGAGCACGTCTGCGGTGCCCACTGGAATCGGCCTTGTCGGTGTCGCAGGACTCGCCAGCTTCGGTCACATGGGTCTTCTCCAGACGGTCGCCGTGTTGGCCTGGCTTCCGTTCGGCTACTACGGGGCCTGGCGGCTGATGTCGATCTTTCCGTCGTCTCGTGCGCGAATTGTCGGACTGATCGCTTTTGCTGCGGTCCCGCTTCCCTACAGCGCCCTCGGCGCCGGTCGGTGGTCCGTCGTCGTGGCGTACGGCGCAGCGCCGTGGGTCGTGCATCTTCTCCGCCGGATCGCCTTGATCGAACCTGCGTTGTCCGCACGGGCGGACGAAGACGTGGCCGATGACAGTGCACCCGCCGACCGTCGAGAACAGCTTCGAAACCTCGCCAAGTTGGCCATGCTCATCGCTGTCGTCACGGCATTTGCCCCAACCATCGCAGCGATCGTCGCGATGATCGGGTTGTCGCTTGCGCTCGCATCACTGGTGGGAAGGGGTTCGGCGCGAGCAGCTGCGGTGATTCTCGGCGCATCGATCGTCGCAGCGCTCGTCGGCGTGGTCCTCAACCTTCCATGGTTCTCGACGTTGCTGGGGGGAAACGGATGGGATGCATTCATCGGACCTCCTGGCCCGGCAGCGGCTGGGAAGTCGTTGGCCGACGTGCTCGGGTTCTCGGTCGGTCCAACCGAAATCGGAATCCTGGCGGTGGCCCTGTGGATGCCGGTTCTGTTCGCGCCGTTGCTTGCGCGCGGCTGGCGCCTGACGTGGGCGGGTCGTGGCAGCATTCTCGCCGTAACGTCGCTTGGTCTTGCAATGGCGGGGCAACGAGATGTCTTCGGTTTTCGGCTTCCGGAGATCGGGCTCCTGCTGGCTCCCGCCGCTGTCGGCATCGCGCTGTCGGCCGCGTGTGCCACTGCGGCATTCGAACAGGACGTGCAGGGCGGCAGTTTCGGCTGGCGTCAACCGTTGGGAGTGCTGTGTGGCGTTGCGATCGTCGTGGGGGCGGTTCCGGCAATCGCAGCAACATCCGACGGATCGTGGTCCACTCCGCCGGACACGCTCGCACAACCGTCGGAACAATTCGCCGAGAATCCGCCCGATGGCGATTCGCGAACTCTGTTCATCGGCGACGCTCGGATCATGCCGGTGCACGGCTGGCGGTTGGACGAAGCAGGCACATCCGGAGTCTCGTTCGCGATCGCCGACGATGGCCCACTGACCATGTCGGACCTGTGGGCCGGCGTGCCCACCCCGGCCGAGCAGGATGTTGCGTCGATCCTCGGCCTGATTGCCGATGATGCGACGGTTCGTGCGGGACGACTCCTCGCGCCGTACGCCATCCGATACATCATCGTTCCGCTCATCGATGGCATCAACTCGACGGTCCAAGATCCACTCGGCCCGCCGACGGGCCTCCTGGCCGGTCTGAACTCGCAGCTCGACTTTCGGGCACGTCTCTCACCGCCCAACTACGTGGCTTTCGAGAACACAGCGTGGATTCCGACCCAGAGCCTTCTCAGCGACTCGGCGGCAGCCACGAGCACCGAGGCCGGCCCAGCAGCCCTGGCCGCCACTGAGATCGTCGGTTCCGCGCCCCAGATGACCGGGATGAGCTCTCGTGGCCCGGGCGAGGACGACGTTCCGCCGGGCGTTTTCCACGTCGGCTGGCCGTTCGACGATCGTTGGGGGCTTTCGATCAACGATGTCTCGATCGCACCTCGGTCGGCGTTCGGCACGACGATGGCTTTCGACGTACCCAGCGCAGGCGCCGGCGTACTCACGTATACCACTGACACGAGCCGCCATGCAGCCGTGATCGTGCAGGCGATGGCGTGGCTGGCCGCAGTCCTGATCGCCAGCAGGCTTCGATGGGACTGGTTGCGGCGACGCAAGGTAGCACCGATCCCGGTCGAGGGACCATTGCTGATGCTCGGTGATCGGGCGCCGCAGCCGGCCCCTTGGATCGTCGACCCGCTCGCGGTGGAGTCCGGCGAATCGATTGGTTGGCCGTCCGAGCAGGCAGACGGTTCTGACGAGGAGGCGCCGGCGTGAGCATTCGCAGGATCCTGATCGTGATGCTGGTTCTCATTGGTTTCGGAGCGAGTGTCGTGATGTCGCAGCAGTCACAGGCCACCAAGACTGCGGAATTCGGTTCAGCGCCATCGGTCAGCCGACCGTTCGCAAGCCATCGGACGCCGATCACCAGCACGTGGTACTGCCCCGGCGTCCCCGCCGGAGATGCCCAGGTCGGCGGCGAAATCGTCATCGCCAATCCGACCGATGTGGCACTTCTCGGCACGATCACTTTGATCGGAACCGGAGACGTGGCGCCGATCGGCCAAAAGATCACGGTACCGGCGCGTGACACGCTGCGCTTCGATGTCGACCAAGCGATGACGGCGACGTTCGTTTCAGCGACCGTCGAGCTGGTCGGCGGCGAGGGCATGGTCGAGCAGCGAGCTTTGTTCCCCGCCGGAGACGCTGTCGCATCGTGCACCACGCAGACGTCGGATACCTGGTACTTCGCTGACGGGTTCACCGTCGAGGGCAGCGTCAATCGGCTGATCATCACCAATCCGTCCTCCGAAACGGCGAACATCAATCTCACCTTGGTCACGCAGAGCGGGCAGCGTCAGCCGTCGGCGTTTCAGGGCTACTCCGTCGCCCCGCAGTCCGTTCAGGTAATCGGCATCGCCGAGAACGGTCTCGTCGACGAACCGGTCATTGCGATCCACTTGACGACAACGACCGGTCGCGTGGTCGTCGCCCGTGAGCAGCACTATGTGGGCGGTGGCCGTCTCGGTTACACACTCAACCTTGGCGCACCCTCTCTGTCCGATCAGGCCTGGTTCGCGTTCGGTGAAACCGGTCCGGGCATCACCGAGCAGTACGTCATCTACAACCCGACCAGTCAGGACGTGGCGGTCGAAGTCACGTTGTTAGGTTTCGGTCAGGTGCCTGAGTTCGTCGACCCTCAACCAATCCCGGTGGCAGCCGGCAAGGTCGTCACGCTCGACATGGACACCGTGGTCGGTCTGCCCGACGGTCCCCACAGCATCGTGTTCTCCACGCTGGCCCAACCAGCCATCATCGTCGACCGGGTGTTCACCGAACCGGCCGGAAGCCAGGTTTCCACCTCGGTCGTACTGGGGATGACGTCGGAATACGTCGTGACCCGGTGGTACGTGCCGATCGGCGTCGAGACCCCGACCGAGAACGCGCTGATCGTCCAGAACCTGGACTTCACCGATGCGACCGTCACGGTCAAGGCGATCGGACCGGGTGGTGCTGTCGCCGTCCCGGGATTGGAGGCACTCGCTCTGCCCGCCTCTGGGATCATCCAGGTCTCGCTCACGGATCCGAGCGTGCTCGGCCGTCCGCTGGTGGTGGAGTCCACCCAGCGAATCTTCGTCGAACGGCGATTGCCGAGAGGGCCGGATCTGCCCGGCCGATCGGGCTCGTGGGCGCTTCCGGAGTGTGGACCATGCAACTTCTCGTCGCCGCAGCCTTGATCTTCGTCGTCGCGACCGCGGCGTACGTCATCCAACGGCAGCGTCGGGCGGACCCACCGTCGCAGACCAAGTACTCGGCGCCCAGTCAGCTCGACCGAGGCGATTTTCGTTTTCCACTTGGCGCCCCTGACTGTGACTGGTTGGTCGTCACGTTCACCTCCGCGACGTGTGAGACCTGCGCCGATGTCAAACGCAAAGCAGCGGTCCTGGCAAGCAAGGACGTGGCGGTGTTCGACGCCGAGTTCGGCACCCATCGCGCCCTTCACCAGCGCTATCGCATCGACGCCGTGCCGACTCTGGTCATCGCCGATCGCGAGGGCGTCGTCAGGGCCAGTTTCCTTGGCCCGGTCAGCGCGACAGACCTGTGGGCAGCTTGCGCCGAGGCCCGCGATCCGGGTAGCAGCCCCGAGCCAGGGCTGGGTCGGTGACAGGTTTGTCGTGCGCTGGCATCACATGTCCGTCCACGCCGGACATGTGATACCTGCGCAGGTCAGTCCGATTCCGGCGCTGCGACGACCACTGTTGCGTCTTCGAGACCCGTTTGTTGGATTCGCTCACCCAGGCCTTGCTGGATCAGGCGGGCGACCTCGGGTCCGTCGATGGTCTCATGCTCGAGCAGAGCTTCGGCGACGAGGTCGAGGCCAACGCGATGCTTCGACAGCAGTTCGCGGGCCCGCTCCTGCTGCGCATGCAGCATCGTCGAGATCTCCTCGTCGAGGATACGCGCCGTCTGGTCGCTGTATTCGCGCCCGCTGCTCATCAGGTCCTCGCCGAGGAAGACGTGCTGCTGACTGCCCCAGGCCATCGGCCCGATGCGGTCGCTCATTCCCCACTCGCGCACCATGTGCCGCGAGATGTTGGTCGCCTGTTCGAGATCGTTGGCGGCACCGCTGTTGAGGTGACCGAACACGATCATCTCGGCGACACGACCACCCATTGCCTTGCAGATGGTGTCCTCGAAGTACTCCTTGGAATATGTATGCCGTTCCTGGGGCAGGCTCCATGTGACGCCGAGGGCCATTCCGCGAGGGAGGATGGTCACTTTGTGGAGCGGGTCGCCGTTGGGGAGAATCGTCGCGAGGATGGCGTGCCCACCTTCGTGGTAGGCCGTCGCCCGCCGCTCTTCGACGGACAAGACCATGCTCTCTCGCCGGGCACCGAGGACCACGCGGTCGCGGGCATTCTCGAAGTCGATCCGTTCGATCTCTTTCGAGCCACGACGTACCGCGACCAGGGCCGCTTCGTTGACGAGGTTGGCGAGGTCGGCGCCGCTCATGCCGGGCGTTGCCTTGGACATCACATCGAGGTCGACGTCAGCACCCATTCGCTTGTCGCGACTGTGCACCTTGAGGATCGCAAGTCGTTCTTCGGCTTCGGGCAGCGGCACCACGATCTGCCGGTCGAATCGGCCCGGTCGGAGCAGAGCCGGGTCGAGGATGTCGGGGCGGTTGGTCGCAGCAAGGATGACGATGCCCTCACTGGTCTCGAATCCGTCCATCTCGGACAACAGTTGGTTGAGGGTTTGTTCACGCTCGTCGTGGCCCCCGCCGAGGCCTGCGCCACGCTTGCGGCCGATGGAGTCGATCTCGTCGATGAAGATGATTGCCTTGCCCATCTTGCGTGCCTGTTGAAACAGGTCGCGGACGCGACTTGCGCCGACACCGACGAACATCTCCATGAAGTCCGACCCGGTGACGGACAGAAAACCGACACCAGCCTCACCGGCGACGGCACGGGCGAACAGGGTCTTGCCGGTTCCGGGAGGGCCGACGAGCAACATCCCCTTGGGCACCCGGGCACCGATTTCACGGAACTGTTCGGGCATCTTCAAAAAGTCGACGACTTCTTTGATCTCTTGCTTCACGCCCGCATAGCCGGCGATGTCGGCAAAAGTTGTCGAAGGCTTGTCGGCGTCATAGGTCTTGGCTCGGCTCCTGCCGACCGACATGACGTTGCCCATTTGCCCCGAAGCCCGACGCTGCATCCAGATCAGGAATCCGATGATGAGCGCAAACGGGAGCAAGAGGGTGAGTAAGCCGGCCCACCAGTTGTTGTCGGGCTTCTTGAATCCGAAGTCGATCCCAGCAGACTCGAACCTGGTCGCATCTGCTTCGTTGAGTTGAGTGTCGGCGGTGCTGGAGAATGTGTCCCCGTTCTGGAACTCGCCGGTGATCGTTCTGGTGCCGTTGTCGATCGTGAACTCTTTGACGTTGCCCGAGTCGACCTGACTGAGGAACTCGCTGTACTTCAGCTTCTCCTCGCTGCCGGCGGGCCAGAGTTGGGTGGCTGCCAACGCGCCGACGACCACCACGACGAGCACGGCAATGCTCCACTTGGGCAGCCCGGGGGGCGCCGTCTTGCGACCCGGAGGGGGAGGAGTCGGGCCGGAGGGACCGCGTCCTGCTGATCCGCGGCCGGGGGGCGGCGGGGGCGGGGGCGGAGGCAAGTTGCTCATGTGACGATGCTACGTGTATTCGGCCGACCCGAGTCGGTCACGCACGTCAATTTGATGTGTCACCTGCGTCACGATCGAGCGCACGGGTATCCACCACACGGCGGCATTCGAAGGTTACTTTTTCGTTTCGTGCAGCGGCAGTGTTCTCGATCCGGATGTGCCGAGGAAGCGGTCATCACCCTGACGTACCAGTACGCCCGATCGGCCGTCTGGTTGGACGACCTCGCCTCGGAACGGGATCCTCATGCCTATGACCTCTGCCGACGGCACGGAGCCCGGCTCTCGGTGCCGCACGGTTGGCGCTTGGAGGACCGGCGCACCAGCCTCGAGTTCGCCCTCGCTGCGACTGGCTGAGCCTTTCGGGGGCCTCTCGAGCGATACCGTGATCCGATGACGTCGGATCGAACGCAGCATCGAGCCGCGCGCGTGCCGCCGAAGTCGGCGGCACCGATATCTCGGCCGGTATCGATCTCGGTCGGTGTCGCTGCCCTGACGTGGTTGGTTGGTTGGCTGGCCGGGAACATATTCGGCTCTTTGGTCCTGGCTGTTTCAGGCCACGCCGACAGCGAGCCCGCTGCGAGGCCGATATGGGTTTCTGCTTCAGCAGCAGTTGCGCTCTGGGTCCCTCAGATCATCGCTCTCGTCGTCGCCAGCCGGAAGTTTGCGACTGGTCGCTTCACGGTTGACTACGGGCTGTCGTTCCGCCCGATCGACTTGGTCGGGATCCCGATCGGTGTGCTGAGCCAGTTGGTTGCGCTGCGGCTGGTGTACTGGCCGCTGCAGAGCATCTGGCCCGACGCTTTCTCGACGGATGCCCTCGAGCGCAACGCGCGCGACCTCTACGAGCGGGCGTCGGGAATCTGGATCGTGGTGCTGTTCGCCGTCGTCACGATCGGCGCCCCACTCGTCGAGGAACTCATCTACCGAGGACTCATCCTGGGTGCGGCCCGACGTCGGCTCAACGACGGTCTCGCCGTCGTCGCGACGGCCGCGTTCTTCGCACTCATCCACTTCCGGCCGGTGGAGTACCCGGGGCTCTTCGCCTTCGGCTTGATCCTCGGCGCGTGTGTCGTCGCCACGAATCGAATCGGTATGAGCGTGCTCGCACACGTGGCCTTCAACGCCACTGCTCTCGCGTTGATCGCTTGAAAAGGCACGCAGTGACGTGAGTTCCAGAATTCCAGGTGCGAGAATGTCGGCCGCCATGACGCACGTGTCCGACACCCCCGAAATGGATCTCGTCGATGGCGATGATGCCGCAGCGGATCAACCCAATTCGGCAACCGAGCAGACCGAGGAGATCATCGTCGATTCGGCGCCGTGGACGCCGCCTCCCGTCAACCCGGTCGTGGACCGTCTCGGTCGTCTCGGTCGTCGAGTTATTCGCCGTCCGCTCGATTGGGTGGACGCGCCATGGACGGTGGAACGCGCGTTGCGAACGATCACGGCGTTCCTGTTCCTGTTGATCACTGGGGTCATCCTGCTCAACGTCGTTCATTGGAACCTCGTGACGACCGACAACACCCCGACCGGTGGTGACATGGGATCGCATGTGATGGGGCCTGCGTATCTGCGCGATCACCTCCTGAACAACTTCAAGTTGAGCGGTTGGAATCCCTATTGGTACGACGGGTTCCCGATGTATCGCTTCTACATGGTCATTCCGGCGCTGATGATCGTGTTCTTGAACATCGTGTTGCCGTACGGAATCGCCTTCAAGATCGTGGCCGTCTTGGGAGTGCTCTCCCTGCCGGCGTGCTGTTGGGCATTCGGGCGCCTGGCCCGATTCGTGTTCCCGATCCCCGAATTGTTCACGCTCGCGGCCTTGATCTTCTTGCTCGAGGACACGGCCGATCTCGCCATCCTCGGTGGCACGGTGAAGAGCACGATGGCCGGCGAGTTCTCGTTCAGCATCGCGCTGTCGTTCGCAATGCTCGGCCTCGGTCTTTTCGCACGTGGGCTCGAAACGGGCAAGCACCGTGGCAAGACGGCGGTCATCCTTGCGCTGGCCGTGCTCAGCCACGGGATCGTCGCGATCTTCGTTCTCATCGGCGCGTCGTTGATGGCCTTGATCTGGATGGACAAGACGAGACTCAAATACTCGATCACGACTCTGCTCCCAATGGGACTGCTGACGTCGTTCTGGATCATCCCCTTCGCGACCGGTTCGGCCTACATGACCGACATGAAGTACGAGGCCCGACCCAACTCGGCCACCGATTCGTACTGGAAGATGTTCTTCAACCTCGACGTGACGTTGGACCGAATCGTGTTCGGCCTCGCGTTGATCGGTTTTGTCGGGGCCGTGTTGCGCCGCCACCTCACTGGTGCCTGGATGGGACTCACCATTGTCGCTCTCGGCGTGTTGTGCCGATTCGCCCAGACCGAGCACAAGAACATCCCGTTGATTGGGCTGTTGTGGAACCCCCGGGTTCTGCCGTTCATGAACCTGCTGCGTTACATGCTGATGATGGTCGGGATCGTCGAAGTGGGTCGCGGCGTGGCCTGGATGGTCGGTCGCGCCCGTGTCGGTGCTGGGGTGGCGGCCGAGCGTCGACAGGGTCGAACGGGCGCTGCCGTCCCCTTGCCCACCCCCCGTTTGAGTGCTGTCGGTGGAGTGGTCACGGCCTTCTCCACGCTGTTCGTCGTGTTGTTGATCCTTGCCGTTACGTTCGAGGTCAACTTCTTCGGGAGCGGGCGCGAGGACGGTCGATACACGCTCAGCATCGGCTCCGATGATGGTGAGCAACTGGTGCTGTACCAAAAACGCGCATCCGGCACGCGTGGTCTCGCCGATAGCTGGGCCCGCTACAACTTCACCGGTTACGAGGGCAAGAACGCGTACGCCGAGTATCGCGGGGTCGTCGAGACGATGGCAGAGATCGGGCGGGACCCGAATCTTGGGTGCGGTCGAGCCCTCTGGGAGAACAATGGCGAGAACGGCAAGTACGGCACCACGATGGCGCTGATGTTGTTGCCGCACTGGACCGACGGCTGCATCGGCAGCAGCGAGGGGCTGTTCTTCGAGGCCTCCGGCACGACGCCCTATCACTTCATCAGCGCGGCAGCCTTGTCCGCGAACAGTTCCAACCCGGTGCGTGAACTGCGCTATACCGACAACAATGCCGAGCTTGGGGTTCGCTACCTGCAGTCGCTGGGCATTCGCTACTACATGGCCTGGACAGATCAAGCGGTCGCCCAGGCCGCAGCGAATCCCGACCTGACCGAGATCGCGACGAGCGGTCCGTGGCGCATCTACCAGGTCGCGAACTCCGGCATCGTCGAACCACTCGCCGTGCAGCCGGTCGTGGTCCCCGGTCGCGAGGACGATCGTGAGCTGTGGCTGGAGCTCGGCACGAGTTGGTTCCAGAACCCCGAGGATTGGGCGGCAATACCAGCAGGCGACGGACCGCCGGAATGGCAGCGTGTCGACGCAGTGGTCGATGAGAACCGGGTTCAGGACCGACGCGTCGACATCGTGGTGCCGAGCGAGGAGATCATCCCGGTGGCCCTGCCCCCCGTCACCGTTTCGAACGTGGTGATGGGGAACGAATCGGTCGAGTTCGACGTCGACCAGATCGGAGTGCCCGTAGTCGTCAAGGTGAGCTACTTCCCCAATTGGAAGGTCGAAGGCGGCGACGGCCCGTACCGGATTGCTCCCAACCTGATGGTTGTCGTGCCGACTTCGAACCAGGTCACGATGACATTTGAACGATCGGCAACCGATTTTGTCGCCTATGCCCTGACCCTGCTCGGCATCGTGTTGATCTTCGTGTTCCGCAAGTACGTCCCGATCAGGTTCCCAGCACCCCGCCCGGTCGCCGTGGATTCGGGCGACCAGCCGACTGACGACGCGGTGGACGATCTTGGGTGCGACGACCCGACCCCGCAAGAGGGCATCCCCGTTGCGGCGGGAGAGATGTGGGTGCCTGATGATGGCGAGCCGCCCAGATAGTGTTTGATTGACATGTCCGATTTCGACACTTCCAGGAACACCTCACTCGACGCAATCGTGAAGGCGTACGACATCCGGGGCACGGTCCCTGATCAGCTCAACACCGAAGTTGCGCACGCGCTGGGCGTGGCGTTCGCAGCGTTCACGAAGGCGCCACACCTGATCGTTGCGAACGACATGCGGCCCTCCGGTCCCGAGATGGTCGATGCGTTTGCACGTGGCGTGATGGAGCAAGGTGTCGACGTCGTGCATCTCGGACTGGCCTCGACCGATTTGTTGTACTTCGCTGCAGGACGTCTCGATGCACCGGGCGCGATGTTCACCGCTTCGCACAACCCAGCCCAGTACAACGGTGTCAAACTGTGTCTGGCGGGTGCTCGGCCTGTCGGCGCCGACACGGGTTTGTTCGAGATCAAGGCGGTCGCTCAGTCTGTTCTGGACGGCCACGGTCCCCTGCCCGCAGAGCGCCCTGGCCGAGCGACCAATCGCAACCTGCTCTCGGCCTTCGTCGACCACGTCGTCTCGTTCGTCGACATCGACACGCTTCGTCCGCTGCGGGTCGTGGCCGACACGGCGAACGGTATGGGCGGTCTGGTCGTGCCGGCAGTGTTCGAACGACTTCCGTTGATCGACCTCGAGATCATGTACGGCGAGTTGGACGGCACGTTTCCGAATCACCCAGCAGATCCTCTCCAGCCTGCCAACCAACGCGACCTGCAGGCGCGGGTTGTGTCGGGAGGATTCGACATCGGCCTTGCCTTCGACGGCGATGCCGATCGCGTGTTCGTCGTGGACGAACAGGGGCGCGGCATCAGCGGGTCCACGACGACTGCGATCCTCGCATCGAGCGTGTTACGCAAGAACCCGGGTGCAACCGTGCTCTACAACCTGATCTGTTCGCGCGCCGTCCCCGAAGTGATTCGTGAGTGCGGCGGGGTCCCCGTTCGCACCAAGGTCGGTCATTCGATCATCAAGCAGATCATGGCCGAGACGGGGGCCGTCTTCGGCGGCGAGCACTCGGCCCACTACTACTTCCTCGACAATTACCGCGCTGACAGCGGTCTGATCGCGACCATGCTGATGCTCGACGAGGTCAGCCGTGTCCAGCAGGACCTGTCAGTGCTGCGCAAGCCGTACGAACGGTATTCGGCCAGCGGTGAGATCAACACCCAGGTCGACGACCCGGCAGCGGTGATCGGCGTCGTTGCGAGCCATTTCACCGAAGCGGCACAGGACTTCCTCGACGGCCTCACCGTCGATTGCGGCCCATGGTGGTTCAACCTTCGTCCTTCGAACACCGAGCCGCTGCTGCGGCTCAACCTCGAGGCGCCGAACAGGGACGAATGCGACCAACACGTCGCCGAACTCCTCTCGCTCATCACCAGCGCCTGAACTCATCACCGACCCCGAAGGAACCAACAGAACCATGGCTCTCGACCAACGCCTTCTCGACATCCTCGCCTGCCCAAAGGATAAAGGACCGCTCTTTTACCTTCCCGAAGAAGGGGTGCTGTACAACCCCCGCCTGCAACTGGCGTACACCGTTCGGGACGACATCCCGGTGATGCTCGTCGACGAAGCAACCGCGATCGACGACAGCGAGCACGCTCGACTGATGGCGCTCGTCGCCGAGCTTGAGATCGCTCCGACTTTTGAAGCCTGAGATTGAAGCCCGACCGCTTCCCGCGGTTGAGTCCGCGCCGATGGCGGTTAGCATTCCGCCGGGCGAAGAGCAAGGAGCTTGAACGCATGAATTCAGTCCGCCGTACCGCATTGCTCGTCACGGGCGCATTGGTCGCCTCTGTCGTCGCGATCTCGGCCGGAGCGACCGTTCTGCCGACTCCCGCCGCCCTCGCAGCGGGTCTCGGTGCCGGCGGCGAATACCATCCGCTCACCCCGGCCCGCATCTTCGACACCCGCGCCCCGGGCATCAACAGTGCCCCCGGAGCGATTGCGACCTCATCTGTCGGCGGCACCGTCGACGTGCAGATCTTGGGCCAAGGAGGCATTCCGGCCGCCGCCGCCGATGTGTTGGCGGTTGCGATCAGCATCACAGTCACCGAACCGACCAGGGAGGGTTACCTGACGGCATATCCGTCCGGTTCCGCCGCGGGCATCTCGAGCGTCGTCAACTTCGTTGCCAACCAGACAGTCCCGAACCTGTCGGTCCAGACGGTCGGGGCAAACGGCAAGCTCACCGTGAAGGTGGTCACGCCTCAATCAGGTTCTGCCCAGGTCTTGATCGACGTCTTCGGATGGTTCTCGACCAGTACCTACGCCACGAGCGGGGCGCGTCTCGTGCCGGTTGGACCAGCCCGTATCTACGATTCCCGTGAAGTGTCCTTCAACCCGACTGCGCAGCCACTGCGGGAACGGTCGGTCGTGGCGGTCCCGATCCGCGGTGCCGATTCACAGAAGCCCGACCTCGTCGACATCGTGCCGAACAGCCCCGATGTCGTCGGCGTGGTGATCAACGTGACCGGCATCAACGATCAGG
>JANOEM010000647.1:0-5512 GCA_031413195.1 Actinomycetes bacterium | reverse complement strand
TGCAATCGCAGCGCCGGCACCGACTGCAAGCAGCACCACGGCCGCAATCTGCACAACGCCGGTGCGTCCCACTGAAACCATGGCTGCTGAGGCTACCGGCAACGATCGTGTGCGTCAGGTCTTGTCAACCGAGGCTGGCGGTAAAGCTCTGTGGCCCAGCCATTGGTTGTGTTCTTGTTGCCAACGAGTACGGCACTGCGGTCAGTTGGCCGGCCAGATCCAGAACGACAGTACGTGTCTCGCCGGGTGGAATCTCCAAGTATGCGGACGCAACGTTCCATCCGAGCGACGTGTCGATCTCAAACCCGATAGGCGCGCCAGCCATGGTCGCGGCTGTCACCGGTAACGCCGTGTAGACAGAGAAGAACATCCGGTTGGTGCCCAACGGCAGATCGGAGGAGTTGCCGATCACGTAGTTCGGGAGTCCGGAAGGCGGGGCCGAGTTGATCAAGGTCACTGTCACCACGCCCGTGGATCCGGTCGCCCCACCTGTTGCCCGGTAATCGGTGGTCACCTGCAGGAACGGGTCGATCTTGTTTCCTCCCGCATTGTCGATCGTGATGGCCACACCGTCTCCGCCGTCCAAAGCCGGGAAGTCGCCCGCCATACCGACTCGCTCGAACAGGTCCTGCTCCGCCGCGACCTTGCTCCAGGCATTCAGCCGACCGTCTTGGGAGAGCGGACCGAATACCTTTGCGAGTTCGGCCGGTGGCGGCAGGGATCGGCTCAGCAGTTTCTGCACTGCTGTTTCGGCGATCACGTCGAGCAATTCGATCCGGTCACCGTTGGCCGTGATGTCGTACTGCCCGCGGAGGACGAACTCGGCCAGGTTGGCAGCGGTGAGTTCAGCGTTCACTCCCTCGACCCGCAACGGACCGGTCAATCCGACGATCGCCGCAAGCACCTGCGGATCCATCGAGAACACCCCATCGATCTCGCGACCGCCGCTTTGGGGATACAGCCGGGCGATCACGTCGGCAGTCAACGGGAAGTCAGGAGCCATCGTGATCTGGCGCCACGCATCAGGCCCGACCGTGCCGTCGGTCTCGACGAAACCGAACCGGCCCCAACGCTTCAGGAACTCGTCCGGCCCCGTGAGCACCTTGCCCTCGGGGTCGGCACCGCCATTCGTGAGGTCGGTGTGGCGACCGAAGGCCGACATCGAGATACGGCCGTTGTCGATGGTGATCTCGGCGTAGTTACCCATGAAGCCTCCGCCACCGCGGGCTTCTGCGGGTGTGGTGAACGCAATGAAGTAACGCCGAGTGTTGGTTCCACCCAGCATGTCGGGGGCCAGTTGCACGGCCAGCAGCGCGTTGTCGGCGCGTACCTTGTTCTCGACCAAGTCATCGGACAGATCACTCAGCCGGTCCTGAAGCGGCGTGATCAACCATTGGGAACTCAATCCCTCGATCGTTGACTGCATGCCATCGATCGCTGTGCCCAGATCCGTGAACGGTTCAGCGAGCGCCCGAACAGCGTCAAGATCGATCTGTCCCGCGACGACCCGAAGCGACTCTGGGTCCACCTGAGCAAGAGCGGTGGCGGCGACGCTCATTGCTCCGGCACCCTGCTCGGCAAGATCGATTGCGGCCTTTCGATTCTGGGCGACCACGGGCAGAACTCGACCGGGTTGGGCCCAGATCGCGTCGAGATCGTCGGCCGCACTTCTGAACGATGTCTCTGCCGCCTGGAACGCCTTGGCCGCGCCCGGAATATCGCCCAGATTCAGCGCCTTCAACCCTGCCTTGGCCTGACGATTCGCTTCCTGCAGCGGCGCTCGCGCCGACAAGGCAGCGAGCGCTAGCCCGATCACGGCGACAACCATGATCGCTGCGACACCACCCAACCAGATGTATGCGGTGCGACGCACCTTGCTCGGTCTCCTGCGCAAACCAATCACGAACAACGCCGACAGCGTGGCGCATGCGATGATCGCGCTGAGACCCAGGAACCCGACGTTGCCGATCCGCGTGAGGACCTGAACGGCGAGCAACGCCGCCAGGGCACGAGCCCACGGCAGATTTCGCTGCTTGACACCGATGAACCCGGCAATGCCGACTCCGACGAGAGCGATCGCGATCATCAACGGATTGGTCGAGAACGCTGCAGCAACACCGCAGGTTGCAGCGATCGCCCACCATGGCGCAGTTGCGGCTGCCCATGTGACAGCAGCGGCTGATACTGCGACCAGCACCGTGTCGACCGCCGCTGACCCGGTCGGCGCCGCGCCACCGTAACCGGCAAGGAACCCGGAGATCACCGCAAGCACCTGGACGTACAGCGGCTGTTCACCGGTTAGTGGATTCCGCCGTGCCGCACTCATCGAACCGCCGAGGATAGTCCCTCCATCCACCCGCAGAACGGCGGGCGGCCGATATCGCTACAGTTGCTCGCTGTGAAGAAGCCGTGGCTGATGCCACTCATCATTCTTGCGATCGCTGCACTTGCAGGTGTCGCCGTCGCCGGCAGCCCTTCTTCATCTGACGGCGCGCGCCTCACCGGCGAGAATGAGTCGGCTGTCTCGACCACGACCGCGACCGCGACCACAACCGCATTCGTGCCAGTGACCACCACCACCGATGCGAGGCCGGCCACGGCGAGTTCGACCACTGTCCAGTACGTCCCGCGCACGACCACCACAATCGAATCGACCACCACCACGCCCCCGCCGCCACCGACGGCTGCCCCCAACACCACTCGCCCAGTCACGACCACACCTCGACCCGTGACGACGACACCGAAGCCGGTCACGACCACGCCAGCAACTTCGCCCGCAACTTCGCCCGCAACTTCGCCTCCAACGACGCCCGCCACGCAGCCGACGACGCCTGTCGAAACGACAGCGACGACGGTTGCACCGGTGGGACCCAACCGCACGGCCGGTGACGTCCTGATCGCAATGGCGAACGCGACTGTGGACGACCCGAACACGCCCAACGTGGACGAGTACTTCGCCGTCCAGCGCCAACTCGAATTGCTGGGCTATCGAGGCCCGATCATCGCCGATGCGCTGCAGAAGTCACCCGTCACCGTCGTGTACTTCAAACCCGGCTTTCTGGAGTTCGCAAAAGTGCTGGCCACAGACCTGATGATCCCGGTCGAGAATGTGCTGCCCTACCCGACCGCACCGATTACCCCGATCACTGAAATCTCCGATGATGCCGGAGACCTCATTCTGGTGATCGGGCAGGATTGGCCGACGGTGATCTCGATCACGACAACCACTTCGACGACTACTACCACCACCACAATCGGTGCTTGAGCCGCTGTAACTGCGAAGCATCGGCAAGATAGGGTTCGTTCCCACATGAACGAAACTGCGGAACGTGAACTGACGTTGCGTGACTATGCCCGTGTCGTGGCCAGGCGTAAATGGGTAGTTGTGGTGGCGGTGTTGGCAACGGTCGGCACAGCGATCGCCCTGGCCGCTCTGCAGACACCGGTGTATCAGGCAGAAGCGCAGATGTTGGTCAAGACGCGGGCCAGCGACACCATCTTCGACAACGGCGCGACCAGCTACGGAGACCCCAAACGGGCGGTCCAAACCGAGATCAAGGTGCTCGAAAGCGAGCCGGTCGCTCAACGTGTGCAGCAGGATCTCGGGTTGACCGCCCTTCCGCCCGACGCTGTCGGCACCGTGCAGGGCGATACCGACGTGGTGGCAGTCACCGTCCGCAGCGGCGACCCCACCACAGCCCGCGTCGTCGCCGACGCATACGTGCAGGCCTATATCGACATCAAGCGCGAGCAGTCGGTCGAGGGACTCCTGTCGGCGGGAGCAGAGCTCCAGAAGAAGGTCACCGAACTGCAAGAACAGATCGACGCGATCGATGCTCAAGTCGCCAATGCGCTGGCGAGCGAGCGCGACCAGGTCGAAGCCGAACTTGCTTCACAGCGGCGCGTGCTGGTCGACCAACAAGGCCTCTTCAAGCAACGCCTCGACCAACTGCAGGTCGACGCAGCGCTCGCGACGGGCGGAGCC
The DNA here is from genome assembly GCA_031413195.1 of Actinomycetes bacterium. GTDB lineage: Bacteria > Actinomycetota > Acidimicrobiia > Acidimicrobiales > Ilumatobacteraceae > WLMZ01. The sequence goes on along the minus strand of JANOEM010000647.1, from coordinate 1,527 downwards.
CAGGTGGTCCGCCAGGCAGAGCAACCAACGGACCCGGTCGAACCAACCCCACTTCGCACCGGTGCGCTTGCGCTGGTCGTTGGCCTGCTGCTCGGTCTGGGCGCGGCCTTCTTGCTGGACTACCTTGACGACTCCGTTCGCAGTACCGAAGACATGGAAAGCGCCGCCGGGGGCTTGCCGGTTCTCGCAGTCGTCCCGATCGATCCACCACCAGACCACCTGCCGATCTCGGTCTCGAGACCCACCGATTTCGCTGTCGAGGCATATCGCGGTCTGCGGACCAGCCTGCAATTCATCAGCCTCGACACAGATACGCGAATCATCCAGGTCACCAGCCCGCTTTCGGGCGATGGCAAGACCACAACCGCTGCCAACCTGGCCGTGGTCTTCGCCCAGGCGGGCCTCAGCGTGATCCTGATCGACGCCGACCTCCGCAAGCCCCGACTGCACGAGGTCTTTGCCGTGCCAGGCGATCGTGGCCTCACCGACGCGCTGTTGGGCGAGGGATACCAACAGCTGGTCCATCGAGTTTTCGACAATTTGGACCTGATGACGGCCGGCACAATTCCCCCGAATCCGAGCGAAATGTTAGGCAGCCGGCAGATGCGTTCGCTGCTGGAATCGTTGTCCGAGGCCTATGAGATCGTGGTCGTCGACTCTGCCCCAGTACTGCCCGTCACCGACAGCGTTGCGTTGTCCGCCGCAGTGCAGGGCGTTTTGTTGGTTTGTTCGTCGGGGCGCACCAGTACCAAGCAGGTCAGGTCGTCACTGGCCCAACTGCAACGAGTGCAAGCCCCGGTGCTCGGGACCGTGTTGAACAAGGCCGGTTCGGGCAAGAGCGGCTATGGCGGGTACGGCGGGTACGGACCATATGGCGGGTACCGTCAGCCGGCCGACCTCCAGGCGGGGAAATCGGAGGGGAAGTCGGTGGCTGAACCAACGATCGAAGTTCCGATCGAAAGCCGCCAACCCGTGCAGAACTGACGGCGGGTATTATCTGTTTTCGAGAAATTTGTTCCTGTACCTTTCGGCAGAAGCCGAACAGATGCTAGGTTTGCCCACCAGTGGACGTGAGAGGAACGCAATGAAAAAAATTCTCGGATTGATCCTTGGGCTGGTAGCCGTGATCGCTGTTCCAGCGATCGCAAATGCCGGCTACCCAACCGATGCGCCAACGCTTGCCGCGAACCCCCTTTCGCCGGTCGTCAGCGCGGCTGTGACCTACACGGCATCGAACTTCGCCCCTGGCAGCACCGTCACGTTCGAGATCACCAGCCCGGCCGCCTCTGTCCTCGGCAACAGCCTCGCCAACGCGTCGGGCGTCGCAGTTCTTGTCACCACCGCACCTGCCACAGCGGCGGTATATGCGCTGAGGGCCTCGTCAATCTCGCCGGTCTTGTCCGCCACAACCAATGTCACGGTGCAGGCGGCCCCAATCGTCACCACAACCACTGCTGCTGCCACCACAACTACCGCTGCTGCCACAACCACCACCGCTGCGGCGGGCACGCCGACGATCGGCTCCAG
>JANOEM010000646.1:0-3641 GCA_031413195.1 Actinomycetes bacterium | reverse complement strand
TGAAACTGACCAACACCCTGACCATGAAGCGCAAAGCCGGTATGACCCTCCTCGAACTGACGGTCGTCATCCTCGTTCTGCTCTCCCTCATCTCGATCCTCTTCATCGGCGCACGCGCCTGGAAGAAGGGTTCGGACCGTGCCGCGAACATCCTGAACATCCGCAACGTGCAACAAGCCGTGCGTGCTTTGATCCCCTTCGACTCGTGTTCCCCACCGACAGCGTACGCCATCACAAGACGTCGAGTTGCCGGAACTGCCGCCCCTCCTGCACGGCTGGACTCAACCGGCTTGGCGCTCGTCGTGTCAGATGAAAACCTCGCCTGCCAGGAACAGCAACCCGGCCAGCATGGCGAGGGCGCGCACGCCCAACGCGATCAGCACCGATGTCGAGGGGTCGTGCTTGGCGAAACGGGCCACGCCCGAATGGACGAGCGCAGCCAGCAACACGATTTCGCCGAGGAATCCGACATCATCCCAGCTAGCCGGTCGCCGCCCATTAGATGGTGGTGGGGCGGGTGGGGCTCGAACCCACGACCCACGGATTATGAGTCGCCGAACGGCCGTCCGTGCGATGCCAAATGGTGCCATCTAGCAGGAGGTTTTCTCTACCGGGGATCGTCTGGTGTCATCCGGTAGCGGTGCGTAGCGCCGTGTTTGTGGGATGGATTGTTGGATTTTTCGGTGCTTTCGCAGACCGATCTTCTGCGGCAGAAACCCTCGATCAGCTCGACTGCTGCCGGCGCAGCAGCTCGTTCAGTTCGGGCAGCGCATCACGGTCCTTGTCACGCCCGGCAAACTCCTTCGACGCAACGATGTCGTCGAGCGACGCCAACAAGACCGTGAGGTCGCCGACCTCGTAGCCCACCGCACGCGCCGAGAGGTCGACGAAGTCATGTCGACCACCGTCGCGATCGCGCAGCTCGGCGAGGAGGTCGAGCGGTCCGGCGTCGGTCATCCACGTCGACGATCCGAAGTTCAGCAGCGTCTCGGCATCGATCGTCACGGGCAAGCTGCGGGCTTCCTCGTCGGACATGCCGCCCACCCGCAAACGGCCGTCCAACTCGACGAGCGCTGCGGCCATCCGTTCGAGGTTCTCCACCGTTGTGTTCGGAACACAGTCGACGTCGGAAGTCTGACGCTCCGCGCCGTGAGCCCGCGCTGCCAAGCCACCGACGAGCAAGTACTCGACACCGTGTCGGTTGAGCGTCTCGAGGACCCGATCAGGATCGAATGGGTCGCTCGACGCGTCAGCCACGAGCGGCAGCTGGCGTGCGTTTCGCGTTGATCTCGTCCAAGAAGGCAATCACCTTGTCGGGCGTATCGAGCCGACGACCATCTCGTGTGATCGAAACGTCATCGTCAGTCGGCGGTCGATCACCAGCAAGATCCCGAGCACTCTCGCATCGACCAACAGAACGAGCTTCCACGAAACACAGCGTACTCACACTGGCGGAGCCAGACCCCGGACACGACTGCCGCCAGACCTGATCATCTCTCGTCACGGTTCGGTGGTTACGCCCGTGAAAGTGTTGCACAACGCTTGGGCCGCACTGTTGCGGTCGTTGCACGTCCGCTGGGGGATTACGACGTTCGCGTTATCGGGTGCTCTCGGGCCACGCCGTGGAGGTGATCCAAAGCGAGCCGTCTCAGATGCGGGTCCTCAACCGGACATGTGGGGGCTGGTCGCGATCCAGCGGGCATCGATCGAGGGTCTACGCATACCCGGTCGTGGGGTTCAGCTCGAATGGGGGGTCTGCTCGCCGGTGGGGCCGGCGGTCGTTGCGATCCGGTCGAACTCGTCGAGAAGGTATTCGACGAGTTCGTCGAGGTCCATCGCTGCTCCGGTGCGGTCGAATTCGGCTCGTCCGGGGACGTCCTCGATGAGCGTTCGAGCTTCCTCGACTCGGTCTGGTGGGACCCACTGGACCGACTCGGGGCGTCCGTTGGTGTAGCCGACCACGACGGCGGCAGTCTCCATTTCGCCGACCCCTGCGAACCAGATCGGAATCTGGCCGATCATGGGGCGAATCATTCCGCTGAGGCGGAGTTGGTTCATGTCGTCGAGCGACGATCGAAGCCATGCGGCGTCGGAGACCAACCCCCGATCGATGATCGCAGTGACCAGCCAATTGGCGACCAACCGTTCGATCATCACGGCGCCGACCGATCGGGCCAGTTCCGATGCCTGACGAAGACCGTCGACCGGGTCGTAGTCGGCGGGATCACCGGTGCGGTCACCGATGAACGACCCAAACCCCAGAACCGATCCATCGACAACCACATGCCCAAGTGCACGTAGCGATGGAAAATTGTGCTGCTCAGTCAGGCGACGACCCTGCGATCGTGGCAACGAGATATCGCGCCCGTTGAGTCCGAGGATCGGCAACGTGTTGGAGATGACCCACATGACAGCGTCGACGTTGTCGGGCGGGCCCTTGTCAATCTCCGCCTCGATCCACGGCGCGAGCCGGTCGGCGAGGTCAGCGTCAACCCTGGGGAGCATGAGTTCGGCCTGCCTAATGTGCCACGCCACATTCTCGCGTCGCGAAAAATCAGCCCGAAGCGGCCCGAACCGTTCAACGCGAGACACGACCGCGTCGAAGTCTCCCTTGACCAGATCCCAAGTTGATGCGCCGCCGAGCAACGCCGACCGTTCGGGGTCACGCTCAGGCCAGTCGTCGACCACCCGGGCAGCCCACTCGGCGAACTCCCAGCGCAGTGCGTGGAACGCTGGCAGTGAGAGGTCGAAGAGAATCGTGTCCGTGGCGTCAGCGTCGTGGGTGCTCAGCGCCCAGTCGAGCGCGACGCGGATGTTGTCCCACTCGTCGCCCATCCGCGCCATGGCCACCGCTTCATCCGGGGACTGTTGCTGGGCTCGGATCGACTCGACGATGGTGACGTAGTGAGCCCGGTGTCGGATGCGTAGAGCCTCGGCGTCAGGGTGGCCGTCGTTGGCTGCCTCACCGTATTGCCACAACGTCTCCAACAGGCGGAATCGGGTCCGGCCGGTCTTGCCGGGCTCGGCGATCACCATCGACTTGTCGACCAGACTCGCCATGGCGTCCAACACGTCGAGCGGGTCGATCGGATCGAACCCACACACCGCTTCGACCGCAGCAAGATCGAACGAACCCCCGAACACCGACAACCGCCGAAACAGACACGCAGCGTCGTCATCGAGGAGTTGCACACTCCACGCCACCGTTGCCAACAACGTCTGATGACGTTCCTGCCCACCACGACCAGACCGCCGCAACAACCGGAACCGATCATCCAGCCGCGCCAGAATCTCAGCCGGCGACAACGTCCGCACCCGCGCGGCTGCGAGTTCGATCGCCAACGGAATTCCGTCCAGGCGGGCACACACCGCCACCACATCAGCCCGGTTGCTCTCGTCGACGACGAACCCTTCCGACACCGCCGTCGCCCGTTCCATGAACAACTGCACGGCCTCGGTCTCCACCGGCAGTGACGGCACCGGTCGAACCACCTCACCGGCGACACCCAACGGTTCTCGACTCGTCACCACCACCGTCGTCGACACCGACCCCGCCACGATCTCACCCACCAACGCCGCGACGGCATCCAACAGGTGCTCACCGTTGTCGAGGATCAACAACGTCGCACGCGCGTTCAACC
>JANOEM010000645.1:0-12122 GCA_031413195.1 Actinomycetes bacterium | reverse complement strand
CTCGACGAATTCGCAGAACTGGTTCGGCCAGACGACCGACTCCCAGGTCGGCGGGGCAGCGTTCTTCGGGGCCACGTTCCCGAGCGGCGATGTTGCACCCGGCCAATGCGTGTCCGGCCTGATCGACATAGATCTCCCAGCTGGAACGACGATTCGCGACGTCATGCTCACCGATGATTCCGCTGCGGAGGTTGCCCGCTGGCGTCTGGGATAACGGGCAGGGATAACCGGCGTCCGCCACCGCCAGTCCGAACCCTCGAGTACATCGTGAGTTGAGACTTGGCGTCACCGAGAGACCACAAGCCCATGGCGCTGAACCTCAAGTTTATGTAAAGTCTCGCGCCATGGGTGCCGATAGAAAGTGCATGTCTCGAATCGGCTCCGCCCTTCTCGCAGCAACGATCAGCGGTATTGCCTTGACTGCAATCAACGTCGCGGGTCCGGTCGCAGCAGCGCCGCCATCGATTGCGGTCGACCCATCGGCACTCGTCTACACGGTCAAGAACGGCGATTATCTGGTGGGCATTGCGGTCAAGTTGAGCGTGAGGGTCACCGACCTGCTGATGGTCAACAAGTTGAGCATCACGAGTTCGATCCACCCCGGCGACAAGCTCGCCGTTCCCGTTGGCGGAAGGCTTCCGGTCGAGACGGTGACCGTAGTGCCGGCGGCCGCTGCCCCGGCAACTGTTTCCGTCACCAACGGCGAGTACATCGTCAAGAGCGGTGACTTCCTCGTCGGGATTGCGGCACGAAACGGCGTCACCTTCAAGTCGCTCCTGACCGCGAACACGATGACCGCAGAAACCCCGATCTTCCCCGGCATGAAGATCTCATTGCCGCCAGCGACACTGCCCCTTCCCGCTCCCGCCGCTCCCGCCGCTCCCGCCGCTCCGATACCGGCCGCCCCCGGTTCCCGCCTCGGCCAACACCGAGTACGTCGTCAAGAACGGCGACTACCTCGTCGGAATTGCTGCCAGCGTCGGCGTGACACTGAAGGCTTTGCTCGCCGCAAACTCGATGACCGTGAGCAGCGCGATCTACCCCGGCTCGAAGCTGGCCGTGCCCCCCGCTACGCTGCCGATCCCCGCTGCCGTGGCAGCCGCGCCGGAGTCCCCCGCCGGCCCGACGGCCCAGCAAGCATCGATCGCCACCGTGATCGCGTTCCTGCAAGGCGAACTCGGCAAGCCGTACCTGTTCAACTCCGACGGTCCCGACGCGTACGACTGCTCCGGTCTCGTCGTAGCCGCCTACCGCACGATCGGGATCAACCTCCCCCACCAGAGCCTGCTGCTGTCGCAGAAAGGCACCAACGTCGATTGGCGCACCAGCGACATTCAGGCCGGCGACCTGATCTTCCAGATCGGCAGTGGCAAGACCGTCATCAGCCACGTCGGGATTGCTGTCAGCTCGACCCAATGGATTCAATCGGCCCGCACCGGTGACTTCGTCAAGATCGGCCCGATCCCCATCGACGACAAGATCCAAGCAGTCCGCCGAATCGTCAACTGACGACCACCCGAGGCTTTCAAGCACCCCGAGGCTTTCGCGCACCCCAGGCGCGCGCGAAACCCTCGGGTAGCAGTTCAGGGTGAGGGTACGGGGTTCGGGTCGAATGGCCCCTTGCCCATCTGCTCTCTGATGGGCGTCACGGGAGGATTCGTCATCGAGCGGCGTTGCCAGTTGGCGCCGTCGACGACCAGGGTGTGGCCGGAGATGAACCGCGCGAATGGCGACGCGAGGAAGGTCGCCGCCCAACCGAGTTCCTGACGTTGGCCGACCCGTAACGCCGGTTGGCAGGAGTCCTTGTCGGAGGTGCGGTCCAGGTTCCCGACGATGTCCGATGTCATATCCTCGTGCGGGAACAAACCGGGCACGAGGGCATTGACCTGGATCCCGTACGGCCCCCACTCGACGGCCAGGCTCTCGGTGAGGTTCTTCACGCCCGCCTTTGCGGCCGCAGAGTGCACGAATCCGGGCCCGCCGGTCCATGCATATGAGGCGCCGATGTTCACGATCGATCCCGGCGTCCCCGCCCCGAGGTGACGCCGCCCGAACTCGCGACAGCAGAAGAAGGTGCCGTTCAGCGTGATGTCGACCACAGTTCGCCAGCCATTCGGCGACAGGTCCTCGGCCGGTGCTGGAAAGTTCGCGGCTGCATTGTTGATCAACACATCGGGCAGGCCGAACCCCTCTGTCTGTTCGGCCAGATCGAACGCCGCTGCGATGTCGTCGGGTTCACGGATGTCGCAGCGGACGGCAAGCACCTTCGCGCCGATCTCGTTCATTACGGCGACGCCGGCTTGCAAGTGTTCGGGCTTTCGACTCGCGATGACGATCGCTGCACCGAGGCGAGCGAACTCGGCCGCGATGGCCTTGCCCAAACCGGTTCCCGCCCCGGTGACGAACACCGTTGAGCCATCGAAGACGCCGGGCTGCAGCGCAGTCGTTCCGACGGGTGGCGGCGCCTGCAGCCCTGGTAACCGCGGCGACGGATCGCGTGGCGAATCAGATGCATCAACGGTCATGGTTCAGGTTCCCGTGTACTTGGGGGGACGGTGCTCGGCCCGTGAAGCTTTGAACTCCGCGAAGTCGTCGCTGCGGTTGATCAGGGTCTGGTACACGAGCTCGTCGGCCATCGATGTGCGCAGTTCGGGCAGGGACAGATGGCGAATGACTTCGCGAGCCATCCGAATGGTGAACTGAGGAGCCGCCGCGATCTGTTCGGCCATCTGCCTGACCACCGCATCCAGGTCCGCCTCGGCGACGATTCGGCTCACGACGCCGTGGGCGAGGGCTTCGTCAGCGGTCATCACGCGGTTGGTCAAGACCATGTCCGAGACGACACCGTGACCGGCCATCTGGAACAACACGCCCATCCCACCGGTATCCGGGATGACTCCGTGACGGGTCTCGGGGAGGCGGAACTTGGCGTCGGGCGTGGCCACGCGGACATCGCACAACAATGCGCGTTGGAACGATGCGCCGATCACCCAGCCCTTGCACGCAACGATCACGGGCGCATCCAAATCCCAAAGCTGTTGGATTCCTTGATGGCCCCGACGCATCAGCTCGGTGTGCGCGAGACCGGCCAGGTTGGTGCCGATGCTGGCAACATCTCGCCCGGACGACAACGACGAACCTTCCCCCCGCCAGATAACGGCCCGAAGATCCGGCATCGCCCGCAACCGGGTCAGGATCGAGAACAGCTGTGCATCCATGTCGTCGTCGAATGCATTGTGCTTGTCGGGATTGTTGTTCGTGATCGTCGCGATGTCGCCATCGAACTCGAGATCAACTGTCGCACTCATCTGCTGTTCCCTTCTGGCGTCATCGAGGGTCGATAATGTAACTCTGTCATGTCATCAGGGAACGTGCCCGAGTCCGACCTTGCCGACGCCCGAGCGGACGACCCGCAGTTGGCGGCGTGGCGGTCGTTCTGCTCGGACCTCGCAATGATCGGCGAGCGGATCTGCCACGACGACTTCCCCTCCGACCCGGCGCAAAGGGCGCAGGGTTTTCGCCATGTCCTGCGACTGCTCACCTTCGCAACGCAGTGGGTGGCCGAGTTCGGCGATCCCGACTTTCCGGCGTTCCTGCGTACGACAGACGACGCCGTGATGTTCGGCGGCCCGAGCGCCGACAATCGCAATCTCCGGGCCCGAGTCGACGGCAACGGGACCTACCGGATCACCGGAAACATCGGCTCGGGCTACGACGTCTTGTTCACCGCGTCCGACGGCGACCTTGCTCTCGGCAAGACAGGCATCTCTGCCGAGCGCAGCGCCAGCGGTTTCGACATCGGCCCGGACGGATCGGTCGAGCTGATCGTCAGCGCCACCGAGCACCCGGGTAACTGGCTCCCGATGGGTCGATCGACACGGCGGATCCAGGTCCGTCAGATTTTCACCGATTGGGATACCCAACAGCCGGGATGGTTCGACATCGAACGAATCGACAGATCGACCGACTATCCGGCCGAGCTGTCAGCCGATCGAATGGCCGAGATGATGGGCGAGATCAGCCGTTGGGTCGGCCACTCGACGACGTACTGGAACGATTACCAGCGTGACATTCGCCGCCGCGTCAGTCCCAACACAATCGACGCGCCGAGCGCGCAGGAAGGGGGCGGAATCGGCATTCGCTACGGGTTCGGCTGGTGGCAACTCGAACCCGACCGTGCGCTGGTCGTCACCTTCGCGCCCCCGCCAGCGAAGTACTGGTCGATCCAGCCCTACAACGCGGGTTGGTTCGAAGCGCTCGACTATCGCAACCGCCAGACGACGATCAACAATGCCCAGGCAGAGGTCGGTGGCGATGGCTTGATCCAGGTGGTGATCTCGTCCGTCGATCCGGGGGTCGCGAATTGGATCGATACCGCCGGCCAGGCCGAAGGGCAATTGATCTACCGTTGGATCTGGGCCGATGATGCAACGGCTGCCGCGGCACCGGCTACCCCAGCACCGGCGTGCGTTGTCGTTTCGCTCAGCGATTTGGGGCCGGGCACTCCCGTCGATCGTGCGGCGATCGTCAGGGCTCGTAGAACGAGCGTGGCGCGAAGGCATCGTCGATGACCTGGGACCCGGGTCCGCGCCCCGCGTGGGTGCAACACGCGATCGAGGGCGAAGGCGGTCCGGTGTACTCGACGGCGATGCGTCCACTCGTGGTCGAAGAGCTCCTGGCCGAGGCGGTGTTGCGTGCGGGATCGAGTGACTTCGGCGGCAACGACTTCTCCGAGCCGCTCGAAGTGTTCGTCCGATCGGTAGAGGAAGAGGCCAATCTGCACGTGGTCGGCCGCTGGCGCGTTCGCGAAGTGATCCTGCGCGCACTCGAGAACCGGCTGCGGGTCGCGGCGTACGTCTCGATCGACGGCGCAGTCACCCTGGATCCGATCGTCGCTCCGATCATCGTCACGGGCAGCCCACGCGCAGGAACATCGGTGATGCACGAACTGCTTGCGTTACTGCCCGACACCCGCGCCCCGATGGCATGGGAGTACTGGTGGCCGGCCCCACCGCCGAACCCTGACGACGACGCCGATCCGCGGATTGCTCTTGCTGACCGAGATGTGCGGCTGTCGGCTGCATTGGCTCCTGCCTTCGATGGCATGCATCAGCAAGGCGCTCGAGTCCCGAGAGAGGACCCGTCGGCGATGGTGATGAGCTTTCGGTCCGACGTGCTGGCCGCGCACTACCCCACTCCGAGCTATCGCGACTGGCTCGCGTCGTGCGACATGCGGCCGGCGTACGAGTACCACCGGCTCGTGCTCCAGCTCCTGCAGCGTCGCCAACGAGGACCAACGTGGGTTCTCAAGGCACCGAGTCATCTCGGCAACCTGCGCCTGCTGCTCCAGACGTACCCGGACGCCCGAATCGTGATCTGTCACCGCGACCCGCTGGCGATGATCAGCTCGGTCACCAGCCTGATCGCCACGCTGCGTTGGGGCCATGCCGACAACATCGACTATGCAGCCGTGGCCCGCGAGAGCATCGATCAGTTCGGCCGAAACCTCGACAGCGTCCTGCGTTTGCGCAAAGACGGCGAGCTCACCGACGATCGGGTCTTCGATGTGCGCTTCGATCAGTTCGTCGATGATCAATCGAAGACCGTCCACGAGATCGCTCGCCACTTCGCGATCGAGGCCGACGATCGATTGGCCTCACGGATCGTTGCCCATCTTGGATCCAAGCCCGCAATTCACAGCGGAAACCACCTGCATTCGCTCGACGATCTCACCCTCGACATCGCAGCGCTGCACCGACGCTTCGAACCGTACATGTCGTACTTCGCCGTGGCCGACGAGACGCGAGCGCAGTGAGCTTCAGCTGACCCCGGATCTGCGACGGCCGACTACATTGCGAACACGCTCGACAACTCGTGTCGACAGCCATTCAAGGAGGACCTGGTGAGAGTTCCGTTCACGGTCAACGATTTCCTGCGGCGTGCGGCGGAGGTGTATCCGGACAGAATCGGGTTCGTCGACGAGCCCGATCAACCAGCGCAGAGCTGGGGCGAAGCGACCTACGCAGACATGAGCCTGCGGGCGCGGGCGCTGGGGGCTGGGCTCGACGCGCTGGGGATCGCCCAGGGAGACCGGGTTGCGATCGTCAGCCATAACTCGGCCAGGCTGCTCACGGCCTTCTTCGGCGTGAGCGGATCGGGGCGGGTTCTGGTCCCGGTCAACTTCCGCCTGGTCGCGGCCGAGATCCAGTACATCGTCGACCACTCCGGGGCGCGCATGCTGTTGATCGACCCGGAACTCGCCGACTCGCTAGCTAGCGTGCGATGCGAACGGACCTTCGTGATCGGCGCCGAGACCGACGAGTTGCTGATGCGTTTCGACACCGAACCGGAACCGTGGGTGCCCGACGAGGACGCGACTGCCACGATCAACTACACGAGTGGCACCACCGCTCGGCCCAAGGGTGTGCAACTGACTCACCGCAACGTTTGGGTCAATGCAACGACTTTCGGATGGCATCTCGGTGTCAACGACCGCGACGTCTACCTGCATACCCTTCCCCAGTTCCACTGCAATGGATGGGGCATGACGTACGCGGTCACAGGAATGGGCGGTCGCCACATCATCCTGCGCAAGGTCGACGGTGCCGAGATCCTCCATCGCATCCAACTGCACGGTGTCACGCTGCTGTGCGGCGCGCCGGCGGTCCTCAACATGGTGCTCGAGGCCGCGCTCCAGTGGGAGGGCCCGATCCCCGGCAGCGGCGTCGTGCGCGTTGTCGTGGCCGGCGCTCCACCGCCGACTCGCACGATCGAACGGATCGAGACCGAACTCGGCTGGGAATTCGTCCAGATCTACGGACTCACCGAGACGGCCCCATTGCTCACGATCAATCGCACTCGTTCGGAGTACGACGATCTTTCGCCCGCCGACCGCGCCCAACGGTTGAGCCGCGCGGGGTCTCCGGCGATCGGGATCGGCACGACCGTGTCCGATCAAGGCGAGATCTTGGCGCGGGGCAATGTCGTGATGGCCGGCTACTGGGAACAACCGGACGAGACAGCGGCGGCCATCCACCCCGGCGCTGACGGACTCGATTGGTTCCACACCGGAGACGGCGGCGAGATCGACGCGGCGACCCACATGCTGACCATCTCGGACCGCAAGAAAGACGTCATCATCACCGGCGGCGAGAACGTCTCATCGATCGAGGTCGAGGACGCGCTGTTCAGCCACCCCGAGATCGACGAAGTCGCCGTGATCGGCGTGCCCGACGAACGCTGGGGCGAGTTGGTGATGGCCCTTGTCGTTCGATCATCTGGCTCGCAGGTCACCGAAGCGGAGATCATCGAGTACGTCAAGACCAGGCTTGCGGGGTACAAGTGCCCGAAGCGGGTCGAGTTCCGCGACAACCTCGACCGAACGGCCACCGGCAAGCTCCAGAAGTTCAAGCTCCGCGAGGCTTATTGGGCCGGGCGCACCAAGTCCGTCAACTGAACGATGACGAAAAACGACGAGTGGCTGTCCGACGACGAGCAACGCGCGTGGCGTGCGTATCTGCTCGCCACCCAACTGATCGACGAAGCCCTTGCCCGGCAGTTGCAGAACGACGCGAACATGCCGCATGCTTACTACGGCACCCTCGTTGCGTTGTCGGAAGCGCCGAACCAGACCCTGAGAATGAGCGACCTCGCCCGACACCTGCGGTACTCGCAGAGCCGATTGACGCACGCGGTTAACAGCATGGAACGCAGCGGTTGGACCCGACGGACCGAGTGCCCGACCGATCGACGGGGTCAACTGGTCAGCATCACTCCGGTCGGAATGGCGGTCATCCGAGACGTCGCTCCAGGTCATGTCGCCGAAGTTCGGCGCGTGCTCTTCGACAAGCTGACCGACGAGCAGGTGGCGCAGTTGCAGGACATCTGCACCGCCCTGCTCCCCGGTCTCGACCCCTGATTGACGGAGCGTGGTTGACCGAGAGTGACTGACACTCGCCGTCCATTGAGCCGTCAGCTGTTGAGGACGCCTTCGATCTCGAGTTGAATCTGAACCTTGTCGCTGACCACGACACCACCGGTCTCCAACGCGGCGTTGAAGTTGACGCCGAACTCGCTGCGCTTGATCTCGCCCGTCGCGGTGAAGCCTGCCCGGTAGCCACCGTAGGCATCGGGTCCGAAACCGCCGAGCTCGAGGCTCAGCGACACCGACTTGGTGATCCCCTTCAACGAAAGTTCACCGTCGAGGACGAAGGTGTTCCCGACTGCACGAACGCCGGTCGACCGGAACGTCATCTGTTGGAAGGCCTCGACGTCGAAGAAATCGGCAGATCGGATATGGCCGTCACGATCTGGGTTGCCGGTGTCGATCGAGCTGAGTTCGATCGTTGCCGAGACGCTCGAATCAAGCGTGTCCTCGCCGGTGACGAACTCACCACTGAAGCTCGTGAACTTGCCCCGAACCTTGCTGACCATCATGTGTCGGACCGAGAATCCGACCTCGGAATGGCTTGCATCGATGCTCCAGGTGCCCGCCCGGTAGCCCGGAATGGTCGTCGTTGCTGATGTTGCGCTCATGGTGAAAACTCCTCGATCTCACAATCGGAGGTCGTTCCTCCGTTTGTCGAGGTCAACATACACGAGGTTACTTGAGATCACAACTAAAACCGGAGATTCTTCCTCCATTTTCGAGTTAGCCTGGCGACGTGAGCAGTTCTCCTTCATTCGCTCCCCCAGCGCAGCGCGACATGCTGGCCGACGCGGTCAAACCGCTTCGCAAGGACGCGGTGCGTAACCACGCCCTGATCCTGGCCGCAGCGCAGGAGGTATTTGCCGAACAGGGCCTCGATGCCCCTCTCGAAGACGTTGCCCGACGGGCCGGGATCGGCATCGCCACGCTGTACCGCCGGTTCCCAGGACGTCAGGAACTCGTCGAGGCAGTCCTCACTGCGAAGGCCCACGAATACCTCACCGCTGCGTGCGATGCAATGCACGCCGACGACCCGTGGCTCGGTTTCAGCGGCTACATCGAAAAGATCTTCGAGCTCCAAGCCGCCGACCAGACCATCACCGACCTGCTCACACTCTCGCTCCCGAAGTGCGCCAACATCATCGCGCTCCGCGCTCAGATCAGCGCGGCCCAACAAGCCGTCATCTCTCGTGCCATCACCGCCGGCGTCCTTCGTGACGACTTCGTCGCCGATGACGTGATCGTGTTGCTGCTCGCCCATCGCGGCGTCGTCCAGTCGAACGGCCCGCCGGACGCATGGCGCAGGCTGCTCCGGTTCAGCCTCGACGCAGTGAGGGCTTGATCACCGCTGCAAGGCGCGCAACAGCAACGGTCGATAGGAATCGATCGGGGGCGGGTGATGTGAGCCATCCTTGGCGTCTTCATCGAACCGGCGGACTGCCACGGCCGCAAGATGATGTGGGTTCGCCCGAAACTGCTCGATCTCGACCAAGTTCATCGGCCCGCCCTGTAATGAGAGGGTGTAAACCGAGGCAGCGCTCAGCTTGGCCGGGTAATCCGCCTCCGTGGAAACCAGGAACCGCTTCGCTGCGACATGCAATCGGACGGGTTCGGTGACTTCGGGCCCGAACCAACGTCCGAGCCAGTTCGCTCCGCTCATGTCGTGGCGATCGTCCCGGCCGGCGTCGAACGCTTCCTCCGCCTGGACTTCTCCAAGATCGTGGCCGACCATGTGACCGATGTCGTGGAGCAGGGCCGCGACGACTACTTCGTCCGGGCTTCCGACGGCGGCCGCCAACTCGGCTGCCTGCAGTTGATGCTGGACCATGGTCACCTCTTCGCCAAGGTACGCCTGCGCCCCGACCGACTCGAACACGGACACGATCGCAGCGATCGCCTTCAGGGCTCGATCATTCACCTCATCACCCACCCGGTCACTGCGTTCAACGCTTGCGGCACAGGGTGAGACCGTCGGCGATCGGGAGCATCACTGGTTCGACGCGACTGTCGGCAACGACCATGTCGTTGAACGCGCGCAGGGCCTCGGTGTCGCGGCTCGTGTCGGACGGATCGATGATCCGCCCAGACCACAACACATTGTCGACGGCGATGACGCCACCCGGCCGCATCCGATCGAGGATCAGTTCGTAGTAGGTCGCGTAGCCCGACTTGTCGGCATCGATGAATGCGAGATCGATCGGTTGATCGAGAGGCATCGCGCCCAGCGTTTCGGCGGCGGGGCCGATTCGAAGTTCGACTCGATCATCGATGCCCGCTTCACGCCACGCCTGGACCGCACGAGCGGTGTACTCGACACTCACGTCGCAGCAGATCAACCGTCCACCTGCACTCAACCCGCGGGCGAGGCATACCGAGGAGTAGCCCGTGAACGTGCCGACTTCGACGATCAGTTTCGAATCGAGCAGCTTCGCGAGCAGGGTCAGGAAAGCCCCCTGCTCCGGAGCGATCTGCATTCCGCTGATCTGTCCCATGGCTTCGGTGTCTGCGATCAGACGGTTCAACACCGAGTCAGGGGGCGTGCCATGCGCGACGAGATAACGATGCAGATCAGCGTCGAGCCCGAGGCTCTTGGGGGTTGCGGCCATCAGCCGACCCTACATCGTGATGAGCAGTGACCGGCCGTGACCGGCCACGCGAGCTCAGCGGCCTCGACCGGAGCTGTGGTGCCTGCCGGAACTCGAACGGCTCGAGCCCTGGCTGCCTGAACCGTGACCGCCGGAACCTTGGCGACCGGAGCCCTGACGGCCCGAGCCGGATCCGTCGTAGCCCGAGCCGTTCGACTCGCGGCGCACGCCACCACCGCGTCCGCCGCGGGGGGCAGCAGTCGCCTCGGGCACCGGCACGTACTTGACGAGCGGCGCCGCCGGACCGACGAGACCGGTGACCACCGACGAGCCGGGCGTGACCCGGGTGATCGTCGGTTCGATCTTTGCAGAGCGGGCCAACGACTTGACATCGCTGACCTGATCGGGAGTCATCAGTGTGACCACCACGCCCTCGGCACCTGCGCGCGCCGTACGACCGGAGCGGTGAAGATACGCCTTGTGTTCGGCCGGCGGATCGACGTGGACGACGAGCGCGATGTCATCGACATGGATTCCGCGGGCGGCGATGTCAGTCGCGACGAGCACACGAGTGGTGCCCGCCGTGAACGATTCGAGGTTGCGCTCGCGGGCGTTCTGGGACAGGTTGCCGTGCATCTCGACTGCTGGGATTCCGGCGGCCGAGAGCACCTTGGCGAGTTTCTTCGCGCCGTGCTTGGTGCGGGTGAACAACAGTGAACGATCCATTCCCTGCGCAAGTTCGCGAATGACGGTCGGCTTATCTGCAGCAGACACGGCAAAGACGTGGTGCGTCATCGTGGACACGGGTGCGACCTCGGGGTCCACTGAGTGCACGACAGGGTTCGTGAGGTAACGGCGAACCAGGACATCGATGCCGTTGTCGAGGGTTGCCGAGAAGAGCAGCCGCTGACCGTTCTGCGGCGTGGCATCCATCAAACGCTTGACCGCTGGCAGGAATCCCAGATCGGCCATATGGTCGGCTTCGTCGAGAACCGTGACCTCGACCTTGTCGAGTTTGCAATGCCGTTGAGCGATGAGGTCCTCGAGCCGGCCGGGGCACGCGACGAGAACATCGACACCCATTCGCAATGCCGTGACCTGTGGGCCTTGTCCGACGCCGCCGAAAATCACGGCGACCTTCAGGGACATCGCGTGAGCGATCGGCGTGAGCGCCTCGGCCACTTGGTTGGCGAGTTCACGGGTAGGGACCAGGATCAGGGCACGTGGGCTCTTGGTCTCGCGGCGGGTTCCCGAAGCGGCCAACCGAGCCACCGTCGGGATCGCGAAAGCGATGGTCTTGCCGCTGCCGGTCTTGCCTCGACCGAGCACGTCGCGACCGGCCAGGGAATCGGGCAGTGTCGCTGTCTGGATCGGGAACGGCGAGGTGACGCCGTCGCGAGCAAGCGAATCGACGATCGGCTTGGGCACGTTCAAGACGGTGAAGTTCGCGGCCGGAGCGACAGGAGCGCGTGATGGCGACAGGTCGACGGATTCCTGATTCGGCTGGGCGGTTGCGCCGGGAGCCCGTTCAACTATTTCTCCTTTTTGCAATACTATTATTTCATCTGCATGGCGAATGGTGCTGAGGCGGTGTGCAATTACAATTGAAG
>JANOEM010000644.1:0-11130 GCA_031413195.1 Actinomycetes bacterium | reverse complement strand
GCCTTCGTCACCTACGGCGCTGTGAAGCTCGGCAACCTGCGTGCTCGACCGAACATGGCGGTGAGCTTCCGCTCCGACTGGCGCTACGGCACCGTCGAGACGATGGCGAGGTACTGCTCGCGAGCGGCAAGGGCGGCGATGTCATCGAGGGTTGTCATCGGCCCATTCAACCGACCATCTCGACGGCGCGAGCGTCCCCGGCGAGAATCGGGGCGTGCACATCCTCGATGACTTCCCGCTCTACCCGCTCACGTTCGGCCACCCTCGATGAGGACCCCTTCTGGTCACCGTGCACTCGTCAGCGACTCGCGGGGGGGCTTGACGGTCTGCCGGGGCCGGCGAAGCTGGACGCCGGTCTTGGTGAGTTCCCGGCGCAGGGTGGTCGGGTTGATGCCAAGGTCGTCGCACAGCTTCGTCAACGGTTCGCCTGCCCGATACCGCCGCGCGGCTGTTGCGAGCTGCTCGTCGGTGAGCTTGCGCACGGTCGCTCCACTCGGGACGTCTCGGCGTTGGAGGTGCTGCAGTGCTGTGTCGCGGTTGATCCCGAAGGCCGCCGCGAGCTGGCGAACGTTCATGCCGGTGGCGTACATGTCGACCAGGTTGTCGACCTCGGAGCGGGTCAGCCGCCGCTGGCGTTGGAGTGTGGCCGTCGCGTGACACGGGTGTATTCGCCGAGCGAGGACACGGGGCAGGATCTCCGTGGCACGACCGAAGTGGGGCGAGGGGTTCGAAAGCCGTCCCTGATGGTCCACTCGTTGTTGTCGATTCGGCAACACTTCCCGTCGGGTGGGCGCAGAGTCACTCCTTTCGCGCTCGATCAAGAGTGTTGGGACTTCCCCGGCGCTCAGTGGAGCGACGCAAGCAGCGTCTTGACGTCGCGCGTTGTTTCTGTGACGAGTCTCGAGACGTGCTCGTGCGCACACTGGTCGTTGTCGAAAGGACAACATCCAGCGCCGATTCTGTGTTCAGCGATCCTCATCCGAAGGTGGGTGAAGTTTCCGATCGTGACCACACCCGAAGTCGCCGTTCACGGCACCGTTGAGCCAGGATTCGAAGGGGTGCTTGCCGCGTTCGAGGAGAACTTCGCCACGCACGGCGATGTCGGAGCCTCGGTCGCAGTCACGATCGGCGGCCGCATGGTCGTGGACCTCTGGGGCCGGACGGCCGCCTTCGACGGGCCCGATGATGACGAAGCGGGCGTGCCCTGCGTCGAGGGCGACTGGCAGCAGGACACGATCATCAACGTCATGTCGACGACCAAGACGATGGCCGCGTTGGTGTGCCTGATGCTGGCCGACCGGGGTGAATCCGACCTGTACGAACCGATCGCCTCATACTGGCCCGAGTTCGCGACCAACGGCAAGGATCGGATCGCCACCCGTCACGTTCTGTCGCACACGGCCCAGGGGTACCTGCTCGGCGAGATCGTCAAACAATTCGACGGTCGCACACTCGGCACGTTCTTCGCCGAGGAGGTGGCCGGTTCGCTCGGCGCCGACTTCCACATCGGTACACCGGCCGAGTGCGACCCTCGGATCGCCCGGCTCATCGGATCGGGCCCGATCGACGCCGGGGACGACCCGACGTCGATTCCCTATCGCACGTTCAACAACCCGCCCTGGTTGCCCGAGCTCTCGTGGCGCAAGGCCTGGCGTCGCGCCGAGATTCCCGGCGGAGGCGGTCACGGCAACGCCCGCTCCGTGGCCCTGTGCCACACACCGACCGCCTGCGGTGGCACCGCCAATGGCGTGACGTTGCTGTCGGAGGAGGGCGTGGCCCGCATCTTCGACATGCAGTACGAGGGACTCGACCTGAACCTGCTCTCGCCGCTCAAGTTCGGCATGGGGTTCGCTCTCTACCCGGGGCGCGGACCGTACTCCCGCGAGTGTGGCTGGGGCGGGTGGGGCGGTTCGCTGGCGATCATCAACGTGGATGCCCAGATGAGTTTCGGCTACGTGATGAACCGCATAATCGGCAGTGATGTCGACACGCGCCGGCACCGGCTCGTGTCCGCCGCCTACGACGCCCTGATGGCCTGACCAGCAAGCCGGGGCTCTCGCCAAGCTCTCTCATTCATACTGGTAGTCTGAATGGTATGACTACGAGGGCTACCACATCGACTACGATCCGGGTTTCGAAAGCGGTGCGGGACGAGATAGGCGCGCTCGCCGCTGCCGAGCACATCACTCTTGACGAGATGCTGCGCCGTCTCGCTCGGGCGGAACGCCAGCGGCGCATGGGTGCCGAGCTGGCGGCGCATGAGCCGACCAACACCGAGAGGGCCATCATCGCCGGCGGACTCGCGACGGTGGAGCACCATGCAGGCCGGTGACATCATCACCGTCGATTTCGGCATCCCGGCGGGGAGCGGCCCCGGGTTCGAGCGCCCGGCCATCGTCGTCACGGCCGACCTCATCGTCGCGCAGACGCCGCGCACGTTCCACGTCGTGCCGGTGACATCGAACGTGCAGCGGGCGATGGCGACTGACATCCCGGTCGACGGCGACGGACTCGACAAGAACTCGGTCGGTCAGTGCCACCTGCTGACCGTCGCCGAGATTGAGCGCATCAAGGATGACGGTGGTCGCGGCAACGTCGGTCCGGTGGCGCTGGCGCACCTTCGTTCGGTGATTGCCGACCTTTTGGACCTGAACTAGTGCTGCCGCGCAGAAGTTGATTGAACGTGGGTCATGCGGCGCGTTGGTCGTTGTAGACCCATTTGAACGGGTCGGCGGTGGCATTGTGAATTGGGCCGGGTTTTGCGTCAGATCCTCAACGATCCTGCCTGTCGGCCGCAGGGTGTCGCGACGCTGGGCTCTGCCGTTGTCATCGTCAATACGAACCATGGCGAGCTCAACGTCTCGGAGGGCTGACGGTCTGCCGGGTCGGCGAAGCTGGACGCCGGTCTTGGTGAGTTCCCGGCGTAGGGCGGTCGGGTTGATTCCAAGATCGCTGCACAGCTCTGCCATTGGTTCGCCTGCCCGATACCGACGCGCTGCCGCTGCGAGGAGCTCATCGGTGAGCTTGC
This sequence comes from Actinomycetes bacterium, assembly GCA_031413195.1. Classification (GTDB taxonomy): domain Bacteria; phylum Actinomycetota; class Acidimicrobiia; order Acidimicrobiales; family Ilumatobacteraceae; genus WLMZ01. The sequence goes on along the minus strand of JANOEM010000644.1, from coordinate 8,102 downwards.
GCACTGTCGCTCGACTCGGGACATCTCGACGTTGGAGGTGCTGCAGTGCTGTGGCCCGGTTGATCCCGAAGGCTGCTGCGAGTTGGCGAACGTTGATGCCGGTGGTGTACAGGTTGACCAGGTTGTCGACCTCGGACCGGGTCAGCCGCCGCTGCCGTTGGAAGTCGGTCGAAGCGTGATTCGGGCGCGTTGGCCGGGCGAGGATGCCGGGCAGGATGTCCATGGCCCGACCGAAGTGGTGCGGGGGGTTCGAAAGCCGTCCCTGATGGTCCACTCGTTGTTGTCGATTCGACAACACTCGGCATCGTTTCGCCTCTTCAGAGCCAGGGTTTGAAAGACGACACGAAGGGTGTCGACAGGTCGCGTCGAAGCCCTCACCGATAACAGGCGTTTGGGCCAGCGCGGTGCCCGGGCTCGCCGCGGTCCGAATGCCAGCCGGTCACCACCAGTTGATTCTCCGAGCGTGGCGGGCGGGAAGTCACTCGGCCACGTGGGAAGCGGAGTCGAGCGCTGGGGCGCCGGGGAGGGTTCCGCTGGTCGAGACGATCGCGTACCGGATGAAGGCCGATTCGTGGTGGAAGTCCTTGCGCCGTTGTCTCGCGATCGCCATTGGGTGACCGGCGTCGGCGTCTGTGTACGCGTAGGCGGCGGAGGCTTCGGCTGTGCTCCACACCGACACTGTCGCCATGAACGGCCGGCGAGCGGGGCGAGTCGCTGCTGTTCCCCAGACGAACCCATCGGCGTTGATGGCTGCTCGCTCGGCCGGCCTGCTGGCTCGCATGAACCGAAAGGTCTGACTCGTCCGCAGCCGAGCGAGCGTGGTGACGATCACGGGCCCGTCGTGCTTTGTCACGCGAGCATGTGGCACGTCGTCCGGCAGACCGGGCCAGGTCCCGAACGCTCGTAGAGGAAGCAAGACGGCGTGGAAGCCGTTGCGCGCGAAACGCTGGGCGAGCGGATGTGTGGCTGCGAACGCAGCGGCGGCGTCCTCGTCGTCCCACATCGCGAGCATCACGGCCCGACGCAGCCCGGGCGGTCTCTTGCTCGACAACGGAACCGTTGCTGCGATGTCAAGCCAGCGCAAGCCGGGAGCGTCGGTTGGTCGACGCCGCAGCGCCCGAAGTGTGGAACGCACGCCGATATCGGCGACGTCGATCGTTGCGATCACAGCGCAACTCTAGTTCGAGTATTCGGACGGCAAGATCGCGTCGTTCCGGCAGTACTTCGACACCGCCGCTGTCATGGCTCAGTTCGCGTAGCCGCGCTGCCGCCCGCCTGAGAGCTTCCTCGCCAGATGTCCGTGGCGACCGCGCCCTGGGCGGGGCTGCGTGCCCGTGTCGTCGCAGGTTGGGAAGCGTCCGGTTGAGGACCATCAGATGAGACGTTCGCGCCGACGTCGATCAGCGACACTCGGCGTCTGCTGAACTGTCCGCACGAGTTCCCCCTATAGGACACGAGGCGGCCCGCCATTATGGGGTGCGTTGCCTGGCCCCACCCCAGGACCCGTCGATCACCGTACAACAGCGGCTACGTCACGCGAATACGCGCCGTCATGTGCGCGTCAACGGCCGATCGCTTGACGCGAATCTGTGCCCGAGTTGTGGGCGGGGCAGTGAAGAATCCTTGCGTACGTCGTGGGGTGCGCCGTGGTGTCACCAAAGGCATACGACCGACGTGGCGGGCGGTCTCGTCGATCATGTCAACGAGGATGCAGCGAAGGTTGACGGGTTCCCTGTCGAACGACGGAACGGCGGCAACGTGATCCTGCGAACCACAGTGAGCGACCACTCCCCGACGGTCTTGCGTGCGTCGTCCAGGGCCTACCGGCTGAGGAACTCGAGTGCGGCGATTGCCGAGCCGCGCGCTCCGGCCATGTCGAGTTCTGGCACGAGGGCAAAGATCGCGACCTCGGCCTGCTCCTGGCGGAGCACGGTGTTGGCGCGCACCGTCTTCATGAACCAATCCCGAAAGCTCGGCGCGGCCTCGATCACACCGCCCCCGACGAAGTACGCGTCCGGGTCGGTGAAGTTTGCGGCGATCGCGAACATCCGCCCGATCGCCATCGCCTGCTGTTCGAAGATCTTCAACGCCATCTCGTCGCCGCGTTCGCCATAGGCGCGTACTCCCATTGCCGCATCTTGAAGGGACTCAGCGCCGGCAAGGGGGTGATCGGGGTATCGGGTCAACCAGTACGGCAACAGGTTGGTCTCGATCGCTGTGAGCGAAGCGACGCTCTCCAAGTCTCCCAGCAGCCCGCACCCGCAACGCGGCAGTGGCTGGGCCGCGGCAAGGAGTCCGTCGAGTGGAATCTGGATGTGGCCGAGCTCGCCTGCCATCCCGGACGCACCGCGCACAACCCTCCCGGATTCGATGACGCCGCCCCCGAGGCCGGTACCGACGATTGCCGACACCGACGATCGTCGCTGCGCGTCGTCGCCGAACAGCACCTTGTGCGCGTACAACGCTGCGGCATTGCCATCGTTGTTGTAGATGACCGGAAGTCGAAGGTGCTGCTCGACCGCGGCCCGGAAGTCGAAGCCCCACCAGACCGGGTCGGGGAAGTTCGTCGCCCCGCGCGCGCTGATGACACCGGTCGCGCTCGCCGGGCCAGGCGTGTCGAGCCCGACGGCACGGACTGCGGACCACGGCAGATCGACCGTCTCGAGCACGTGCCGCATCGCGCTACTGACCGCGACGAGCGCCGCGTCCGGTCCCTGACGCACGCAGCTCGAAACCTCCACCATCCGGTCGACGAGGAACGTGCCGTCCGTGTCGAGAATGGTGGCGTTGGTCTTGGTGCCGCCGACGTCGATGCCAACGACGACGCCCCCGCCGCCGGGTTCGAGACGCTGCTGGCCGTAGAGGTTCGTCGACACGCGCCGACCTTACTGCCGTTGTCGATCCTTGGAGTCGTCGTCGTCGTCGTGCTGATCCTGAACAACTTGCGGCCATCGTGGTTGATGTGACCAGAGGACCCGCCTGTTCGTGTGGAAGGTCTGCATCATGCAGGAAGTCGCCAGTATGAGTCCCATGGCGTGGTGGGTTTTGGGTAGGTCCACCGCTCTAGACGGCTGCACGAACGAACGCAACGGTCACCGCCCACGGCGGTTGTCGACCCAGGCCGGCGACATCGAACTGAAGATCCCCAAGCTGTCCCATGGCAGCTTCTTCCCGTCGCTGCTGTCGCCACGGCGACGGATCGATCAGGCGTTCGTCAGGTCAGTTCGCGGCGTCTTGGACTTCGGCGTGGCCGGGCTCGGTGATCCCGCCACCGACCTCGCATGCCTGCTGTCGGTCTGGGGAGAGCGGTTCGCAGGGCGTCTCGCGCACCAGTGGCCCGCAGCCTTGGAGCTCATTGACCGATCCCGCTTGGTAGCGATGGCGTTGCCCCTCTCGGCACAGCGTTCGGCTCGGACAGATGAGCGACGACGCCCAGGCCGCAGGTTTCACCGCCGCCGCGCAGCACGCTCCCGTCGCAAGTGTGTCGTCCAGTCGTTCGGTGGATCCAATACGCCTCGGCGATCGCGGTGATGGACTGACCTCCGGCGTACGCCGCGAAGGGCTTTCGACCTCGCGGAGCCCGATTCGTGGTGGAAGTCCTTGCGTCGTGGCCACGCGATCGCCTTTGGATGACCCGCGGCGGCGGTGTCGGCGCAGGCGTAGGCAGGGGAAGTGCAGTGCCAAAAGGTGATCGTCGTCGTCAAGATGTGACAGCGGTGGTACCATATATGGTATGAGTCACAAGACGACGATCTACCTTCCCGACGACCTGCGTGACTCCATCAAGTCCGAGGCAAAGCGGCGTGGGTGCTCTGAGGCGAAGGTCATCCGTGATGCGATCAGCGAAGCCATCGTTCGGCCTCTGCCCAATGCTGGCCTGCTTGATGTCGAACCGATGGCGGAACGGGTGGATGAGCTGTTGGTCGGGTTCGGCGATCGGTGATCATCGCAGACACCAGTGGCCTGCTGGCGTTGTTCAACCGACGCGAGCCAGCGCACGCCCGAGTCGCGTCGCTCGTCGCGAAGGCGTCAGGACCCCTGATCGTCTCCCCGTTCGTGGTGGCCGAGCTGGATCACCTGTTAGCGACCCGTCTGGGCGTCGAGCCGGAGTTGACGGTGCTTCGAGAGTTGGCCTCAGGCGCATACGAGATCCCACCGCTCAGTCCGGCTGATCTTGCGGCGTGTGCAGATGTGATAGCCCGATATCGAGACCAGGAGATCGGTGTTGCCGATGCGTCACTGGTCGTGCTTGCGCTCCGGAATCATACCCGCACGATCCTCACCCTCGATCGCCGCCACTTCCAGGTCCTCCGGCCGTTGGATGGCGGCTACTTCAAACTGCTCGGGGTCTGACGTCGAGACGGTCCGCTCGCTGACTCAAAATCGTGCCAGACGCCGAAGTGCGTCACGTGTCCAACGATCCTTTGTGACGCGAGGCTTGAGGTATCGCAAACTCTGCGCATGGCGCTGCAGCGGGCGATCACACCGACGTGTCCGTGATAGTGAAGCGGAGGTTCAGTTTGAGCGTGCCGAGCATGATGCCCGGCTGGTGCAACCAGTCGTTGGCGTCGCCGTACTCGATCGACTGGAGCCGGTCCAGCAACACTCCCCATGCGATCTGCTGCTCCTGGCGCGAGAGGTTGGCTCCCGGACAGACTCGTGGACCCGTGGAGAACGCCACGTGGCGGGTGAGCCCCTCCCGATCGAGGTCGAGGTCGAACGGGCAGGCGAACTCGTCCTCGTCGACATTGGCCGCGGCGAAGCGCAGATGCAGCAGCGAACCTGCCGGTATCTCGACGCCCCGGAACAACTCGTCCCGGGAGGTGACGCGAGTCGAAAGCCCGTGCGTCGGTGAGCGCATGCGCATCGACTCTTCAGTGAACGCGCGAACTCTCGTCCGATCGTGGCGCAACTGCTCGAACATGCCCGGGTGTTCGCACAACAGTTGGGCCTGCGCTTCGAGCGCGTATTGCGTCGTCTCGAGACCGCCGATGATCATCGCGTAGACGATCCCTGCGATCTCCAGGTCGGTGAGATGACGATCGAGTGCCTCGTAGCGGACGTTGCACAGGAAGCTGACCATGTCGTCGTGGGGATCGAGGCGTTTCGCGCGCACGTGCTCGTAGATGTAGTCCTGGAATCCATCGAGGCGTGCGAGCATGTCCTTGGTCTGTTCCGATGTGAGCTCGTGCTTGAGCCCGGTCCCATGAACGAACGGCGTGACGACGGCATCACCCCAACCGGCGAGCAACGGGATGTCCTCCTGGGGAAACCCGAGAAGGCTGGCCATGACGCGCTGCGGGAGCGGCCGCGCGAAGCGGCTGATGAACTCGACCTCGCCGTCGCCGATCCATTCGTCGACAAGGTCGTTGGCGTGCTTGGTGATCATGTTCCGGTGGCGCAACGCCCCTGATCCGACCCACGGGTCGGTCAGCTCCTTGCGGTGCCGGATGTAGAGATCCTGTGTCGGACGCAACGACACCATCGCCGCCTGCATCAAGTTGCGGTACCTGGCGTACGTCTCCTCCGCCGACATGCCGTTGTCGGCGAAGTCACCGACCCGGACTTGCGTCAGGCTTGGGAACCGTTCGGGATCCTTGACCACAAGGCAAACATCGGCGTGCTTGGTGAGTACGAATGCGTCGGTTCCAGGCTTCAATCCACCGCCCTCGATCCGCAGTACCGGGGCCTCGCGGTGCAAGATCTCGTACGCCTCGTACCAGTGCTCCTGCGCTCCATCGCCGAACAGGTCGACGGTGTCGAGATCAGTGGGACACGCCATGGGGCTGAGTTGGTGGTTGATGTGCTTCGGATACGACGCCATGTGCGTGCATTCTCCCTCTCGAGCGGGTTCCAGCTCGCCTCGAAACGTCCCTGCGTCGATTTGCCGGCCAACGAGGAGCGCACCCCGATCGTGATCAGGTCCAAACGCGGTGATGTGTGAGGATCTGCAATACTCCTAGGACGGGCCGCGTAGGTCCACAGGAGAACAAATCAACGTGGGGGTATTCAGGATGGGTTCATCAACAATTCGATCGCGATGGGCGGCCTTCGGAGCAGCGGTCGCTGTGTCCCTTGGAGCTGGTGGCGGGTTTTTCTACGCACACGCTGATTCGGCGCAATCGTCGTTCATCTCGATCACACCGTGTCGTTTGTTCGATCTGCGCGCTGAGACGCTGGTCGGCAACCGAGCGACTCCACTCACCACAGGAGAGACATTCGTTCGGCAAGTGACTGGCGCCAACGGCGGCTGCACGATTCCTGCGAATGCGACCGGTATCTCGTACAACCTCACCGTCCCCGACCCAACAGTCACCGGCTTCATCAAACTCTTCCCGGCCGACGCCTCGGCGCCGAACGCAAGCGCGATCAACCCCGTCGCAGGTGGCGGAACCAAGGCAAACTCTGGCATTGTTGGTCTTTCCGCGACCGGTTCGATTGCGCTCTTCAACCAGGTCGGGCCGATTCTCGCCCTGCTTGACATCACCGGGTACTTCGTCCCATCCAGTTCCGGACCCGCAGGACCGGCCGGCCAGCGCGGTGTTTCGGCCTGGGACACGATCCCCAGTGGTCAGACAGTCACCGGCAATTTTGGCGTCACGGCCTTCTACGGCCTCGCCGCCAGCGCCAACTACTCGGTCTCGTTGCCCGCCAAAGCACCGGTGGCTCTGACGAGCGCCAACGTCAATTTCGCCACTGATGCGAATGCGGCAACGATCGATGATGACGCGACGTGCACCGGCACAGCTGCCGCGCCCACCGCGCCGGCCGGCAAGGTGTGCATCTACCCATACCAGACGGGTTTCAGTGGTATGACCGCTGTCAACGGCTTCCAGGCCAATAACCTCGGCAACCAGGCGTTCTACCTGTCGTTCGGTGTGGCCGCCAACACGAACGCAGCGCTCTTTGTGACTTGGGCCTATACCGCCCCATAGCGAGTTGGTCGACGCGCTGTCAGCAGATGTCGGGGCAGGGCCGACATCTGCTGCCTGCGCAACCAACGGTTAGAATTTCGAGATGCCCAGGTCCGATCGATCACTGATGCGTCGTGTTGCCCTTGTCCTTTCTGCGTTCGTCGTTGTTGCAGGCTGCAGCGGCAGCGATGATTCTGCGACGGATGTAGCACTGACGGCCGCCGCCACCTCAACCGTTGCTCCATCAACGGTCGCGCCATCAACGGTTGGGCCGACGACCGTTCCGGAATCGACGACCACGACCTCACCGGCCACGTCCTCACCGGCCACAACGACCGCAGAACCACGCGACTACGACTTCTCCGCGGTGTCCCCGATCGTCCAGGCATTCGTCGAGGAACGAGGTCTGAATGGCGCCGGGCTGATCGTGGTCGACAAAGACGACGGCGTCGTCTATGAGGACTATTGGGGCGAGTTCACTGCCGATCGGATCTCGCTGGTTGCGTCGTCGAGCAAGATGATCGTTGCCGGCGTCCTCCTGCATCTTCAGGACGAGGGGCTGCTCGACATCAATGCACCGGTCGCTGACGTGGTTGAGTGGGGGGAGGGGAACCCGACGATCACGCCGGCTCAGTTGCTGTCGAACAGTTCCGGCCTGGTCGGGCTCTTCCCCGACCCGACCTACGCCCCGTACTTCTGCCAGTACCAAGCCGCCGGATCACTCCAGGAGTGCGCCGAGTCGATTTTCACGAGCCTCGACGACGATGCAGAAGTCATCGCGCCGGACACCGAGTTCCGCTATGGCGGCGCCCAATGGCAGATCGCCGGCGCCGTTGCCGAGGCCGTGTCGGGCCGATCTTGGGCAGAACTCATCGACGAGACCTACACCAAGCCATGCGAACTCGAGACACTCGCTTTCAACAATCAATGGACACAATTCGGAGCATTTGGGTTCAACTACCCGGTCGCGTTCAACAGCGCCCCGTCGACCCTGACCGCAACTCTGAACCCGAACATGGAAGGTGGCGCGTACATCACCACTGGTGACTACGCCAAGCTCCTCCTCATGCACTTGCGAGGCGGGATGTGCGGCGACACTCAGGTCCTCTCGCAGGCAGCACTCGACGAGATGCACGCTGATCGGATCGGCGACACCTATGACGGTTTGGCCAGACCGGATACCGGGTA
>JANOEM010000643.1:0-1684 GCA_031413195.1 Actinomycetes bacterium | reverse complement strand
GGCATCCACGCCAACGGCTCGGTCTTGGTCACGTGTTCGATGCCATGAAACCTGTGCGGTGAGGTGCGGAACCAGTCGCGTACCTCGCGACGATCCAAGTCGTCTTCGGCTCTCGAACGTTGCTCGATCAACAACTGTCCGGCACCGGCGATACCGGCGCGCTCAAGCAGGTGTTCTCGCAACAGCCGCACACGTGCTTCTTGCTGGGTGCCGCGATGCACGATCGAGGCGCAAACGTGCGCGGTGACCGGCAAGACGCAAAGCAGATCGACAATGCGCTGCTTCACGACGGTGCCCTCACGTTCCCAATGCAGCGGGCGACGACGGTTCAGCGTCGCGGTAAGCATTTGACGGACGAGATCATGGTCCGCGTCGTCGACGATCACGAGCGCCATGGTGTACACGACCTGATCTGCGCCGATCTCGGGTGAGCTCTCATCGATCACACCCACTGCAGCCACCTGGCGAGCGTAGGCATTCACCCCGGATCAGCGACGCATAACGATCTTGCGTGCTCACGCGTCCGCCGCTGGATGAGGTGCCACACTCCGGCGTCGCGCGAGCAGGCAGCGCCTCGGTCGCAGTCAGCCACATGAGGCACCACGAACACCCTGTTGTCCCATATTTTGTCCCATATATGGGACAACACTGAACAACACGCAGCAACACGAGTCGGACAAAACCCCTGGTCAGGGGGCTCTCAACGGACGAAGCGAACTCGGATGGACGGCTTGGAACCGTTTCCTTAACCGTGTGTCGCAGGTCCGATTCCTGCCAGGGGCGCCACAAAAGACCAGCTAGAGCGCGGGCTGCGACTGCCATCAACCCACGATGACCAATCGTGGGTTGAATCTATTGGAGAAATCCAATAGATTAAGGGCATGCCATCGGACCTCCTGTCGCTCGCGGCCGCGTCGAGCATCCTTGGTGTGTCGTCTGAGCGCGTCCGTCAGTTGGTTGTGGCCGGCGATCTGCCGGCGCAGCGGTTCGGGAACGCGTGGGCCGTCCCGATGGACGCAGTGCTTGCTCGCCGGCACTCGGCTCGGTCTGGTGGCCGGCCGCTGGGCGCTGTTCGGGCGTGGCGCGAGATCGTTGATGGTGACGTCGATCTGGGTCGGCCCGGTCGCTACCAGCGACGAGCAGAGGTCGTGCGCTGCGAGATGAGCCAGGCCGACTTCGAATCACTTCCCGGTGCCGTGGGAGCGCTGATGAGCGGTGTGCGTGCGGCCATCGAGTTCGGGGCGTCGCTGATCGCAGCTCACGATCGCGACCTCTATCTCTCGCGCGGTGCGTTCGATCAGCTGGAATTGCTCGTGGCAGCCATTCCCGACCCGCTCGGCCAGACCCGTCTGCGGGTCGTCGATGACGACGCGTGGGGGATCATCTCTCGTGATGACTTCGCTCCGCGTGGTGCCGTCGCCCTCGACCTTCTGGACTCGGCTGATCCACGGCACTGGATTGCAGCCGACGGCCTGGTTGCCGATGCCTGACGACGGGGCGGTTCGACTCCCACCGCTCGCCGGTCGACAACTGGAGTCGTGGCGCGCCTTCATCGAGCTGGCACCAACACTCGGTGACCATTGCCTGCTGGTTGGTGGACAGATGGTCTTTCTGCTCGAGGTCGAACGAGGATCGCTCCACACACGACCAACCGATGATGTCGACATCGTCATCGACCTACGCG
>JANOEM010000642.1:0-1894 GCA_031413195.1 Actinomycetes bacterium | reverse complement strand
ATGAAGTGCTGCCCGTTCTCAAGCAGGACGTATGAGCCGTCCTCAAGCTGCACGTACGGGTAGTCGATGCCTACGTCAGCTACCTGGAGAGTGGGGCGGCGCAGCAGCGACTCTGTGGTGGTGTTGCCGGTGTCCGTGTTGGCACGGCTGGGGCGGCGGAGCAGGCTGTCGATCGTGTAGTGGACGGTGACGCGGACGTAGTCGACCGTGAATGTCGCTATCGAGGAGTCGGCACTACCGTAGAGGTCAAGTCCGAAGTCTGCCGCCTCCACCTGAGCTTCCGTCCACGTTGTCCCCCACAGGTCAGTCGGCCCGCCGAATGGAACGACATACCAGTTGTCAACCACAGAGGGTGGGTGGTTATTCTCAGTTCCGACAGGCGAGCCACCCCGACGCAGCCTGGCGTAGACCGCCTCGTTCTCGCTGATGTTGTTGACCTGGTACCTGACCTCCGCTGTGATTCCCCTGATGGTCGCGCCTGCGGGGATGGAGACACCGAGGTTGTCGAGGCGAATGTAGTCGGTGAGGGATGGCACCCCACCCAGCGTTGACGTCGCGTTAGAGCCGTCCTCGGCACCGACGCTGGTGACACTCGTCCACGCCCACCCGGTGCTGTTGTCCACGTTCGTGGCCGTCGCGTCGTAGTACGGGCCCGAGAAACCTGGATCCGTGCCTGTGTCCGACAGGCTGTACGAGACTCGGGTTCGAGCCAGAGACTCCGTGACGGTCGTGCCGGTATCGGTGAGGGCCCGACGCGGGTTACGGAGCAGGGACTCCGTGATCGAGGAGCCGGTATCGGAGATGAGACGGTTGGGGGCACCAGATACTTCGAGCCCGCCCGTGGCGCGCGAGTACGATCGCCTGCCCGCGGGTTGGTGGGTAGCGGGCTTGTGGTGTCCGGCCACGGTCTAACTCCTGCCGAGGTTGCGGTGCGGCAGAGGGTGCGCCATCCCCTTCAACATCTGCAGGCGTTCCATCACGTCGAACTCGTTGTCGAGCAAAGCGGCGACGAGAATAGCCATTGCTGGCATGGTCGAGTTGTGATCGGCCGTGACGGTTCCCGTGGCCGAGGCCGTCGCGGCGATGCCGTCGAAGAACAGCCCTGTTGCGTCGGCCCCCGTAGCGATTGTCGAGTAGTGGCGCTGCGCAAAGATAGGGTTGTCGTTCGCGCAAGTGAAGGTGGTTATTGATGCCGAGGCGTTGTCGGAGCCTATTCCCACAGCGATTACACGCTGGCTGATCCGTGTCGTTGTGATACCGGCGACGGCAATAGGGTCGGTCAAGTCAGACGCGAGGCTCGACGCGGCGAACGGCGACCCGGTGCGGATGCAGCCTCGCAGCGTATGAACCTGCGCGTACTTATCAGCCGATGTTGCTGTCCAGTCGCACAAAGGGTTCGTCTCCGCCGCAGACGCCGCTCGCTTCCAGAAGGCGTAAGAGCGCCACCCCGTCGAGTCAATCGGGCCGTGCAGAAGCGTCCACCCGGACGGGGTAGCGCAGGTGTTCGTTATCACCCGGTTCGCGGTGATGCAGATCAGGATGTCGTCGATCGCGTGCGCCGGAATCACCGGCGTCACGTCGTTCGTCGTCAATGCGCCGAGGAGCGTGCCTGACGCCTGCCATGCGGGAGCCGCCATCGCCTACCACCTCAGCCCGGAGGAACCGACACGAAGCACCGACGGCTCATTGGCGACCAGGGCCTCGTAGTAGACGTTGACTGTGATGTAGTCAACAGACGAATCGGCGTCTCCGTCCCCTCCCGCGGCTTGATCTCCCGTGGGATCGGCGACCCATCGGGGAGGAAGTACTGCGGAAACTTCGCAGCTGCTTCCAGCAGGGTCAGTCCGTCGAAGGTTCCGAACGCCTCGCGGAACTCCTCGTACGTCGATGCGAG
>JANOEM010000641.1:0-14490 GCA_031413195.1 Actinomycetes bacterium | reverse complement strand
GTATTTCACGGTCGTCACGGACGACCCGGCCATGGCCGAGAAGATGTCAGCGAGGATGGGTCTCTCGCCCGAACAGATGGCGCAGCACCCACATGCACTGATCGGCACGGTCGATTCGATCTGCGCCCAGCTCGTCGAGCGCCGAGAACGTTACGGCATCAGCTACATCACGTTCGGGGCGTCCGCACTCGAGGCAGTCGCCCCGATCGTCGCCCGACTGTCCGGCACCTGACCAACCGCTTCTGACCGAATCGTACCAAAGGATCACATCATGAAAGTCGGCGTCAACCTCCCCGTCCAGTTCCCGTTCGGCAGTACCGAGCAACTCCTGCCGATCTACGAAGACGTCGGCTTCGATTCCTACTGGGCTGCCGACCACATCCTCGGTATGTTCCACCCAGCACTATGGGCCGAAACCCCGTTGTCCGCGCTTGCCGCGGATCCGGATGCGTTCTACGACCCGTTCTGCTATGGGGCCAAGGTCGGCACGATGACCTCGAAGCCGTTCGGCATCTCGGTCACCGATGCGACCCGTCGGGGGGCGGCCGATCTGGCTCGCACGGCCCTGACGCTCAACGACTTGATTCCCGGTGGCTTCATCCTCGGCATCGGTTCGGGTGAAGCCGAGAGCCTGCTGCCGTTCGGCTATCCGTTCGACCGCCCGGTCGGGATTCTCGAGGAAGTCCTGGTCGAACTGCGCTGCCTGCTCGACACCGGGGTGATGCCGCAGGGCGTTGGCCGGATGGGTCTACCGCTTGAAGCCGAGGGTCGGGGCAAGCCTGCCGTCTGGATCGCCGGCCACGGACCGCGCATGTTGCGCCTCACCGGTCAGTACGGCGACGGCTGGATCCCGTGTTGGTGGATGACCCCCGATGTCTACGGCAAGAGCCTCGCGACGATTGCGGGCCACGCGGCCGCTGCTGGTCGGCCGACTCCGGAGGCGTCGTTGCTGCCATTCGTGCTCTTCGCCGAAAGCATCGACCGGGCAGCCGAGATGTTCGAGAACGAGCCCCTCGGCAAGCTGTTCGGCCTGTTTGCGATGGGGTCGATGTGGGAGGCCAACGGCCTGACCCATCCGCTCGGCAACGACTCGAAGGGGTTCATCGACGTGATCATCCACGGCCTCGACCCCGACGACCTGCGCGACCTTGCCCCGACGATTCCGTTCGAGATGGTCCAGCAAGTCTTGTTCATCGGAAACGCCGAGGACCTTGGTTCCCAGTTCGAGGCCTACGCCCGTAACGGACTCGAACACGTCGTGCTCGCAAACATCACGGGAGTCGTCGGTGGAATGGACGAGATCATGGCCCGAGCATTGGAACTACCGGCCCTCAAAGCCGTCCTGAGCGACCTGTAGGAGAAACATCATGACCAACACCCTGTCGACGTTCAATCCGTTCGATCCGACCACGCTGCAGTGCCCGTTCCCGCACTACGCCCAAATGCGCGCTGAGGAGCCCGTGCTGTGGGTCGAGCAGTTCGGCGTGCACCTCGTCACCCTCCACGAGCACGTGATGGAGGTCTTGCGCGACCCGCAGACCTACTCGTCGAAGTTCGGCACCGCAGGGATGCCCCTGTCCGCCGAGGATCGCCAGCGGATGGTCGATGTGCTTGCCGAGGGGATGCCCCGGGTGCCGACGATGTTGACCGCCGATCAGCCCGAGCACACCCGCTACCGCCGGTTGATCTCCAAGGCGTTCCACCCCGCGGCCATTGCAGCGCTCGAACCCGTCATCCGCGAGATCACCGTCCGGCTGATCGATTCGTGGATCGACAAGGGTTCGATCGAGTTCGTCTCCGAGTTCGGCGTGCCGCTGCCGGTCGAGGTGATCGCCCACGCCCTCAACGTTCCCCAGGAACGGATGGCCGACTTCAAGCGTTGGTCCGACGACTCGATCGCCGGGATCGGGACGATGTTGTCGATGGACCAGCGGATCGAGGCCGAACGGGGGGTCAACGAGTACCAGCGGTACTTCGCCGAGCAGATCGAACTGCGGCGAACAGAGCCCCGCGATGACCTGCTCACCAATCTGCTCAACGCCCGCGTCGACAACGACGACCCGGACATCGACGACAAGCGTCCGCTCGACATGCCCGAGATGCTCAGCATCGTGCAGCAGTTGTTGGTTGCCGGCAACGAGACCACCACCAAACTGCTGACCGAGATGATGCGGCTGCTCGCCGAGAACCCCGATCAGTGGGAGATGTTGAAGCAGGATCCGAGCCGGATCGATCGTGTCGTCGAGGAAGCTCTGCGTCTCTCGACGCCCACGCAGGGCATGTGGCGGGTCGTCACCCGCGACGTCACCCTCGGTGGCGTCGACCTCGCCGCAGGATCGCGGATAGTCATCGTGTTCTCATCCGCGAATCGCGACGAAGCAATGTACGCGAACCCCGACGACTTTGACCCGGATCGCGAGAACCTGCGCAACCACCTCGCGTTCGGCAAGGGCATCCACTTCTGTCTCGGCGCGAACCTGACCAGGCTCGAAGGCCATGTCGCGCTCGAGGAACTCACCCGCCGGATCGATTCGTTCCGGCTCAGCGACTCCAACGAGTTCAACTACTTCCCGAGTTTCATGTTGCGTGGTCTGACGAGTCTGAACATCGACTTCACGCCCGCTGCGGTGGCATCATGAGCGGCGCGGCCACGGGCCGGGTTGCCGTCGTCACCGGGTCGAGCCGAGGGATCGGGCGCGGCACGGCGATCGCACTTGGCGAGCAGGGCGCGACGGTCTACATCACCGGGCGCACGACGGGCGACGGCGAGTTGAGCATCGATACCACGGCCAGGATGGTCGACGAAGCGGGTGGTCATGGCATCGCGGTGCAGACCGACCACGGCGTCGACGCTGATATCGAAGCCCTGTTCAAGCGGGTCGCTGACGAGCAAGGGGTACTCCACCTGCTGGTCAACAACGTCTACAAGATCCCCGATCCGCCGGCGTGGGGCGGAGGCTTCTGGGATCACCCGATCTCGATCTGGGACGACCAGGTCGGAATCGGCCTGCGCGCTCATTACGTGGCGTCGTGGTACGCCGCGCCGCTGCTGTTCGCCGGCGGCCCCGGCGGTGCGATCATCAACGTCTCGTCACCCGGCGGTCAGACCTATCACTTCAGTTCGTCGTACGGCGCGGGCAAGGCCGGCCTCGACCGACTCAGCGCCGACATGGCACTCGAGTTGCAACCCAAAGGCATTGCCTGCTGTTCGGTGTATCCGGGGTCGGTTGCGACCGAGTTCATCAAGCAGTGGTCCGCCACGCGCGGCACCAACGTCGACGAGGCTCAGACCACCCTCGGCGTTGGCCGCACGATCGCTGCCCTCGCCCTTGCGCCGGACTTGATGCAGCGTTCGGGCTCGATCCAATGGGTCGAGGACCTTGCCGAAGAACTCGACCTCGTCGACGAGTTCGGCCGACGCCCGGCCAAGTACGCCAAGCGCGCCGAGACGTAGGCCGAGAAAACGGCCGAGACAACCGCCGAGACAACCGCCGAGACAACCGCCGAGAAAACCGCCGAGAAAACGGCCGAGACAACCGCCGAGACAGCGTTTACGTTCGATCGAAATCGCGTCGAGGTCGGGCCAGAGATCTTGGTGCAATCCTCGGATTCGACGACCGCTCAGGCGGCGGTTTGGGTGCCGGGCGGTCCGGTGGTCATGATCCGTCCGTCGGGGAGGGTGATGGTGAGTGTGCGATCGCCGGTGATGGTCATTTGCCAGCCGTGGTCGTGGATCTTGTGGTGGTGAAGGACACAGAGCGGGATCAGATTGGCAAGATCGGTCAACCCGCCGTGTTCCCACCAGATGACGTGGTGGATGACACAGATGTTGAAACGGGTGTGACAGCCCGGGATCGCGCACGTCGCATACAGAGCGCGCAGAGCGCGGCGTTGAGCCCGGTTCGCCAAGCGTGTGCTGCGGCTCAGATCGAGTTGGCCGGGAGCGTGCAGGACGATCCCGTTACGGACGATGACCACATCGACCCGAGTGTCGGGGCGGCCGCAGAGGTCGATCAGGACGCGTTCGGGGATCTCGACCGGGATCCCCCAATCAACCACCGGCCGACCGTCATTACTGTCGGTCGCCGCGTCGGTCGCGTCGACAACGACCAGGATCGACGCCCCAGACCCCGTACCAGACCCAGTGTTCGTGCCGCTGTTGGTGATGTTGTTGAAGATGTCTTCGAGAGCCGCAGCGCGTAGCCAGTCCATCCTTGCGAACGTGTCCGTCGGACAGTCATCCGGTGTCGGTTGTGCCATTCGTGTGTTGAGGGCGTCGTTCAAGCGTTGCGCGAGTCCAGCGCCGGTGGCCGGGTCGAACGTGCCGCGAATGTTCCACATCCCGGTCGCCTGATCCACCCAGGTTTTGACACTGTTGTTCTGGCGTTGCCGTTTCAACCGCTCGACGCCGGCTGCTTCTTCGATGCGGCGGGTCTCGCGCGTCATGACTTTGGCGAACTCGTCAGGTGTCGTCACCTTCGCCCGCTCGGCAAGTTCGCCAGACTTGCTGTCGAGCGCAGGCCGCAGGGCCAGATCGAGACGTCGCCTGGCCCGATTCGCGACATCGACATGCTCGACACCGATCTCACCATCCGCGAGCGCAGCACCCAACTCCGGCATCGCCGCAGTTGTCTCGGCGCGTTCCAACGCTTTCGTCCCATCAGCCAAACCGGTGCGGGTGGCGTCAGCGAAGTCTTTCTCCGGGAACGACGACAACCCAGCCAAAGCCTGCACCAGGCCGATCTCCACAGACCGGGCCCATCCGATCAGACGACGAACATCACCGATCCCTGCCGTCAACATCTCGCGATCCGCGACCGTCAAATCGATCCCGCCGACCCTGTCGACCAAGCTATGAACCGTCGCCAACTCCATACCGATAACCATATTCCGGGGGTGTGACAGAGTCCCCGGAGACGCAACGTGTCAAGCTGAGCCGATCGTGAGGGGAGATCGGTGAAGTCGGTCCTTCGACACCGGGTTGCGCTCAGCGGCCGTTTCAGATATCGGCGATGGGACCATGGCCGCAGCGATACGCTCTCGGCATCAGCAGCCCCTCTGAACTTCACGAGATTGACCCCGTGGTAGTCCCAATCGCGGAGGAGTCCGAGATCAGCATGGACGAGTGGCTCGCCGACTTTCGAGATGGCGAGCCGTTGATCTTGTCTCTCTCGACGGCGCAGTTGCTTGCCGACGCCCGCGCAGAGTCTGAGTGACCACCTACGTTCTCGACGCGTCGGCGGGGACGGATCCTCTGCTCGACACCGTTGGCGGCCGGAGCATTCTTGACCAACTGCAATCTGGAGCACAGTGGTGGGTTCCTGAGCACTATTTCGTTGAGGTCGCCTCCGTACTCCGACGAGCCGAACTCTCGGGGGATCATCAACTCAGCGAAGGCTGCATCGGCGCCTCGCTCGCTGATTGCCGCGCCGCTCCACCGCGTTCAGATCAGGCCACCGTTGGAGGAGGCGTGGTCGAAACGCGGCCACCTCACTGTCTTCGACGCTCTGTACGTCGTGCTGGCAGAACACCTGAAAGCGACACTGGTCACGTCGGATCTACAGCTCGCGAGGTCGCCGCAACTGAGCGTCCCGGTGATCGTTCCGTAGTCGCCAATGGCCGGTATGAGAATCGGCGGCTCGGTCCGTCGACACCAACGTTTCGCTCTTTGTGGGGATGCTCCGCGGCCACTCCTCAGCCGGTGACCACATTCTTTGGTCCAATTTCGACACCCGCCCAATCCAATTCCCAAACGCGAACCGGCTCGTGCATTCCCTTCAGCACCCGCTCACCTGAGTCCGTGAAGCGAAAGCCCTTGCCGGCCACGAGTTGCCGAACCACATCACTGACGAGCACTTGTCGGCCTGTGGCCTGCGCGGCGATCCTGGCTGCTGCGATCACGGAGGATCCGAACAGATCGGACTCTTCGGCAATCGGTTCGCCCGCGTTGATACCGATGCGCACCGACAGCGGTTCGCCTGGCTCGGCGGCGAAAGCCCGCTGAAGCGCGATCGCACAATCAAGGGCTCGCTGCGGCGAAGCGAAGCTGGCAAGAAAGCCATCGCCCATTGTCTTCACTTCTCCGCCGCCATGGGCGGCCAACGCGCTGCGGGTGATCCGTTCGTGCTCGCGGAGGACCTCGCGTCCTTTCTCGTCGCCGAGCCTCTGCATCATCTCGGTGTGGCCTTCGATATCGGTGAACACGATCGTACGAACAGTCGCCGGACCCTGGGTGTCGGTCGAGGTCGCCTCCGCAGGATCGACCTCGCGGAGGAACATGAGTAACCCGGTGGTCGATGCCGGGTCGGTGGTCATCATCATGCTCGAGCCTTCGAGAATGACCAGCCGGGCGTTTGGCAGATCTCGACTCAGCATCCGCGAGTCGGCGAGATGGCTGTCGGGGTCGACCCGGTCATAGAAGTAGTTCGGCGGGTCGCGTCGCTGCATGATGAGCGTTGGGCAACGCACGTTCTCTGTAAAGCCACTGATGGGCTCGGCCCCCGTTGCCGCCACGGCCGCGAAGAAGTCGGCGGCGGTTGTGCCCTTCTCGGCACACTCTGCCAACCAGGCGGCCTCTTCGCCATACCAACCGAACAAGCTGGCGGAGAGCAGACGAGTGAACAGCCGCCAATCCGCTCCAGCGGCGATACCGAGGATCTGCTGGGTTACAGAGGGTTTCGTCCCCGGATTCGGCGGTCGATCCGCGACCGCTACCGACGGGCTCGACAGGACCAACGCCGAAACCCTCTCCGGGTGCGTGGCAGCGAAACGGATCGCGACACCGGCGCTTCCGTGCACACGCAAGGCCATCCGCTCGAACCCGAGGTGATCCTGTAGCGCCAGCAGATCACTGATGTGAGCAGCGCATCCGACGTCTTCGACCCCTCGGCTGGACAGCCCCGTGTTCCGCCAATCGAAACGGATGATCGTCCGTTCTTGCGCCATCACTTCGTATTGCTCGACAAGGCTCGGAAGTTTCCATTCGAATTCGAAGAACGACAGACCCGGCCCGGCGAACGCATAGCAGAGGGGCGGCCCCTGACCGAACACCGTGTAGGCGATCGAGACTCCGTCACCAGTATGGACATAACGGATCGGTGGCGTGTCCATCTCCGGCACACTACCGACCTCCGCAAACCTCATCTGATCCTTCCGGGTGTCGGGATTGGTCAGATCACGTTGATCGCATCGAGCGTTTCGGCGCCTGCTGCATCGGCCATGTGCACTCCGGCCGATCGCCAGTCGGCACGTTTGGTCCCCCACGACACGAAGTCGTGGGCCGTGGTCGTCGCGCTCGGTTGCGATTGGTCGACGCCATCCGTCACCGTCCACAGCCCGCCCGGTTGACCGGGGCGTAGTGCGTAGGCAACGTCGCCGCTTTCGGTGACGAAGACCAGGTTGATTCCCTGCGTGCAGCCGGCCAGGGCTTCGGAGCACATCTGGGGGAGACCGGCCAGCATCCATTCCACGGTTGCTTCCAGTGCGGTCGGATCCCGCGGCAGCGCTGCTGCTCGTTCGATCGCGGCACCGATGTCATGGCGAAGGTGGCAGTAGTGGTCGAAGACGATCGCGTTCGCGAGCAGGCGGAGTGGATGGCTGCCGAGATTGCCGAGAGGTACAACGGTGTCGGCCATCGGCGGCATCTGCAAACCGGAAAGGGCGTCGATTCCCTTGGCCGACCACTCGTCGTACTCGGCGATCACCTGGTCGACGTTCCAGTCCTTGCGGGCCTGGACCGGAACTTCGGCGTTCTCCTCGGCATCGGAGGAGGAACCACCGTCGATCGAGGTCGGATCGGCGATGGTGTGGAACACCGATGCCATGTGTTGGGCAACGTCTTGCACCCGCCACCCCGAACAACCACTGGCGGTTTCCCACTCGTGCGGGGTCAGCGAACCGAAGAGTTCTCGGGCCCGCGTTGATTCGGACCGAAGCGCGTCGATGGTTGACGCCGTCATTTCGAACTCCTCTCGCGTAGGTATTCGTCGAGCACCTGATGGAACCGCTGGCCGCCGCCTTCGTTGCGCCCGAACAACACAGAATCCTTGGCGCCGGTTGCCAGGGCGCGCTGCAGACGGAGCCCAGTCGCATAGTCCTCGTCGCGCACGACCATCTCCAGAAAGTCCGCTGTCCTCTCGGCGTTGGCCCGTTGCTCGCTCGACGGCTCGGCGGCGACGAAGTAGTTCTGGACCGTGATCGACTCGCCGGGGCTTCGTCCGGGGAAGAGTTGGCTGATCAGCCCGCCACCGTTGCCGCCGGCGAAGGAGATGTGCGGAAAGATCGTCCACACCCCGCCACACATCCGGTCCATGTCCCAGTCCTGCTCGTCGAGATCGGCCATCTCCAGCAACGATGGATCGGGTGCCGTCATCCGCTGGTGCGGGCCCCATTCGGTGTAGATCGGCTTGTTGCTGATTTCGGTCCCGAAGGTGTTCCGGTGCAGGAAGGGAAGATGGTAGAAGTCGAGATAGCCGTCGTAGGCGATCTTCCAGTTCGGCCCGGGGACCTCGCGGCGAGAGATGAGGTGCCAATCACCGAACCCGAAGAAGTCGATCACCTTGTCGTAGCCGCAGAGATGTTCGTCGATGTCCATCACGACCCCGGGGGTGAGGATCACGAAGATCAAACCGGCGCGTTCCGCGACCGGCAGCGGCGTGAGGCCCAAGCAAGCCGCGTCGATGTCGCCGAAGTACTCGCGATCGGTGACCCCGACGAGATCGCCACTCGTGTCATATGTCCAGTTGTGGTACGGACATGCGAACCGCCGCGACACGCCCGCGCCGTCCGCGACCACCACCGCTCCGCGATGGCTGCACTGGTTGACGAACGCGCGAACCTCGCCCTCTGGTCCACGAGTGATCAACACCGGTACGTCCATCACTGTCAACGCCTTGTACGAAGCCGGTCCGCGAAGCTCGCCGCCGAGTGCCAGCAGCAGGGGCAGTCGGCGGAACAGGTCCACCTCGCGCTGCCAGCGATCGAGGTCGAGGTAGTTCTGCGCAGGAACACGCACAACGCCCGGAGCTTGCGATGGCGTGTTCCCGGCCAGGACGTGTTCGATGTTGACCCTGGCCATGTCGATCATCTGGCGGCGGTTGTCCACCGTCTCGACTGCTGCCAACGATCGCCGCAGCGGCCCTGGGGGAGAGGTCGGCGACTTCTTCGGTCCTTCACTCATCGGGTCCTCCTGACTCCTTGGAATCGTACAACGCATCACCATCGGCGCCGGGAGCGACCTTGGGCCTGTAGTCGTAGGTGCGACTCGTCCGGCCACCCGCAACGAGCAGGAGTTGGCCGGTCACCCAAGCCGACGCCGGCGACGCGAAATACACGACGGCCGCTGCGATGTCGTCTGGAGTGCCCATCCGCCCGAGGGGGATGGTCGCCGCGATCTCGTCGAGTTGGGTCTCGACGTTGAGCACGTCACGAAAGGCCTCCGTCGCGACCGGTCCGGGGGCAACGGCATTGACCCTGATCGAGGGTGCCAGTTCGAGCGACAGGGTTTGGGTGAGGTTGTTCATCCCGGCCTTGGCGGCCGCGTAGGGGCCGGTGAACGGTGAGCCCCTGGTACCTGCGCCGGACGAGATGTTCACGATCGAACCGCCTTTGGTCATGCGCCTTGCCGCTGCCTTGCAGCCCTGGAATGCCGACGTCAGATTCAACTCGAGCTGTGATCGGAACACGTCGTCCGGTGTGTCGACGAGCGCGCGTGTGGTCTTGTCGTCGGAGCCCCCGACGTTGTTGACCCACACGTCGAGCCGACCGAACTCGTCGATCGTGCGAGACCCGAGTTCCTCTGAGAAATCGCGGATGTCACCGGCCACGACGAGGGCCCGGCGTCCCCGTTCGCGCACGCCTGCCGCGGTGACTTCGAGGTCGTCGACGCGGCGAGCGTTGAGGACGACATCACTGCCGAGATCAGCCAGGGCCCAGGCGATAGCCCGACCGATTCCCTGCCCGGATCCGGTGACGACCGATGCAAGACCGTCCATTCGGAACAACCCGTCGATACTCACGTGCTGTGCTCCTCCTGAACTGCCGTCCCCGAACGGGCCTACCCGCCACGTCAGATACGATTAATTGATTGCCTGGTTAATATACTTCGCGGCGCCGTCCGGTGAAGTATCCGGACAGTGATTCGGGGAATGATGCCCGGAATGATTACGGGGCGATGGGGCATCGCCGAAAGCCGCACGAGACCACCCGACCGAGGAGACGAAACGCAATGGATCGCTGGATCACCGACACCGAGATCAGCCCACGCTTCCCGTATTACACACGGGCCAACGCGGACGAGGTCGGACCAGATCCGTTCAGCCCGCTCGGGTGGAGCCTCGGATGGATGAAGGGTTGCATACCAGGCGTCGCGCAGGGTTTCGTCCAGTTCGGCGTCCTCGAACACGACGAGTTCGCGCTCGATCCGCCGGAGGTGTTCGGCAACTGGGGCGGGTACTTCTACAACCAGCTCTCGCTGCCCCGCCTGATGGGCTGCCGGATGCCGGGCGCAACCCCTGCGGCAATCGATCTCGCCTACTTCGGTGACCATCCCGGTGTTCCCGAGTACCGGGCCCATCCCGACGACGACAACGATGCCCAATCGGCCAAGTTGGCCGAAACCATGGCATGGGTGATGAGCACCGATCGATTCGACGCAATGGACGCCGCAGCGGCGATGGCGAGGCGCACGGTCGCCGAACGACCGGACCTCGCGGCCATCTCCGATGCCGAACTCATCGCCAGAGGCCGGGCGATGGCGCCGCTCATCGTCGAGGTGTGGACGCCGTACTGCGAGGTCTGCCTCGGTGCGTCGCTCGGGCCTGGCGCGGTACAGGCCGTGTGCGGCGCGATCGGCCACGGCCAGGACGCAGTCAAGGTGATGGCCGCGATCGGCAACGTCGAATCCGCCGAGGCGTCATTTTCGATGTGGGACCTGAGCAGGATGATCAAGGCATCCGCCGAGCTGACCGCCGCATTCGATGCCGGCGTCGAGGGTCTGCTCGACCGTCTCGCCGGGTCCACCTCCGCCGACGTGGGCGAGTTCTTGTCAGCGTGGAAGGTCTTGTTGACTGACCACGGCCATCGCGGCCCGAACGAGTGGGACATGCGCACACACTCGTGGGCGACCAACCCGGACATGGCTCTGTCGATGCTCGAGCGTCTGCGATTCCAGACCGACGACCGTTCGCCGCATCGTGCCCGCAAGGCCGCTGCTGAACAGCGCGAGGCGCTCACGGCCGAACTGTTCGCACTTGTCGCCGACGACCCCGAAACCAGCGCGACCCTTCGTGCCGGGCTCTCATCGGCGGCATTGTTCTATTCGTTGCGCGAGCGTGGCAAGGGTGCCTGCATCCGGGTCATCCACGAGGCCAAGGTCGCATTCATCGAACTCGGCCGGCGGATGGTCGCACGCGGCGTGCTCGACGACCCGCAACAGGTGTTCATGCTGCTCGACGACGAACTCGATGCCTTTCTCGCCGACCCCGAATCGCTGGCCGCGACCATCCGTGAGCGCGACGAATCGTTCGCGCTCCTCAGCACCCTCGAGCCCCCCTACATCGTGGGCCTCGAAGACGGCGTCGCCCCGATCTCCACCTGGCCGAAGCGCAACGCTGCAGAGGGCGCCGTGCAGGCGATTGTCGGCGAGGTGCTGCAAGGCGCGGCGGCCGCGCAGGGAGTGGTCACGGGAACCGCTCGGATCGTTCTCGACCCGTATGACGCCCCCGACCTCGAGCCCACCGACATCATGATCGCGCCGACCACCGATCCGTCATGGGCACCGCTGTTCTTGTCGGTCGGCGGTGTGGTCGTCAACGTCGGAGCAGTTGCCAGTCACGCCGCAATCGTCAGCCGAGAGGTTGGGGTTCCCTGCGTCGTATCTGTCGTCGATGCCACCCGGCGCATCCCCGACGGCGCCACCGTGACCATCGATGGGTCGACCGGCACTGTCACGATCGTGTCGCTCTGAGCGATCGCTGGTCGAGACTGATCAGTAGGGCGATGCCCCGCCGTCGACGGGGAACAGGCATGCGGTGATGTTGCGTGCTGCGTCAGTCGCGAGCATCACGGCAACGGCCGCGACCTCTTCGACCTTGTTCGCGCGCTTGATCGCCGACTCCTGAGCGAACAGGTCGATCAACGCGTCGTAGCCGTCGAGACCCATCGCAATCGCAGAGTCCGGACCGGTGGCCCGGACGATGTCGGTCTCGATGATCCCCGGCAGGATCGCGTTGACCGTGATGCCGAGCGTGCCGACCTCTTGTGCGGCCGACTTGACGAGGCCGTTGACGGCGTGCTTGGTTGCGACATACCCGGGGATTCCAGGCTTGCCCAACTTGCCCTCGACCGACGATGTCACGATGATCCGCCCTGACTGGCGCGGGATCATGTGATTGAGCGCCCGCCGCATTCCCCAGAACACGTGGTTGAGGTTCCAGTCGAGCTCGAGCTGCCACTCCTCGTCGCTCATCTGCGCGACAGGTGCCGTCATCAGTACGCCGCCTGAGTTGAGGCAGCAGATGTCCAACTGTCCGAAGCGCTCGATCGTGAAGTCGATCAACCCTTCGACGGTCGCCTGCTTGGATGCGTCACCGGCGTAGAAGTCGGCGCGATTCCCGGCACCCATCTCGGCCAGGCACTGCTGTCCCTTGGCCGCGTCGCGTCCATTGACGACCACTGACGCACCCTCGGCGATGAATGCATCTGCCATTGCCCTTCCGATGCTGCGTGTCCCACCCGTGATGCACGCAACCTTGCCATCGAGCTTGCCCATCTTGTTGCTCCTCGTCCTTGTCGTGTTCATGTCCAAGCCGGTTGGTTCGTTTCCGAAGCCGGCCGTTTGCGTCAGTACGGCGAGGTCCCGCCGTCGATCGAGATCATCGAGCCGGTGATTCCGGCGCCCGCATCGGAAGCCAGCAACACCGCGACCAGCGCGACATCTTCGACGTCGTTCAGGCGCTTGACTGCGGACTCGGTTGCGAACATTTCGAGCAGGCCCTCGTATGTGGTCCCCATTGCTTCGGCTGCGCCGGGGCCCTGCGCCAACATCACGTCGGTTTCGATGGCTCCCGGGCACACGGCGTTGACGGTGATCCCGAGCGTGCCGACCTCTTTCGACGCCGACTTGCAGAGGCCGTTGATCGCATGCTTCGAGGCGACGTAGCTGGAGATCGCCGGCTTGCCCATCTTGCCTTCGACGGAGCTCATCGCAATGATCCGCCCCCAGCCGTTCGGGATCATGTGGTTGAGCGCACTGCGCATCGTCCAGAACGTGTGCCAGAAGTTCCACAGCATCGCGTCCTGCATCGACTCGTCGGTCATCTGCGCGACCGGCGCGTAGTTGCTGCCGCCGCCGGCATTCGGCACCATGATGTCGATCTTGCCGAAGTGGGCGACGGTGCCGTCGACCACTGCTTCGCAGTCGGCGCGGAGCTTGACATCTCCCGGGATGAAATGGACTCGGTCGCCCGCATTCAGGGAGTCGATCGACCCCTGTGCCTTGGCGGCGTCTCGTCCGTTGATGACGACGAGTGCACCTTCGTCCAGGAATGCCCGAGCGATCGCAAGTCCGATCCCTCTCGTTCCCCCCGTGATGCAGGCGACTCGGCCCTCGAGTTCCCCCATGGTTCCCCTCCTGTGTTCAGCCACATCTGAGCGGCGTTGCGATCATACTCATCGGTCAATTAGTTGTGACAATCGAAACGTTGCAGCGTCGGTGTCACGCAGTGAAGAAGTCGGCTCGCGGGGTGCGCGTCGAGTCATAGACGGGCTCGCTGATATCACAGCGATACTTCGCAACGGCCGGGGGGACCGCTTGGCCTGCTGCCGTTGAGAATGGTGCGCATGTTGAGGTAGTTCGGGTGGGTGAAGTGAGCCGCCAGCGATTGCTCGTCGGACCACAGTTCGGTGATCTGGATTCGCCCTTCGACGACGGGGTCTGCGGCGAAGCAGTACAACTCACATCCGGGCTCCTCGTCTCGGGTGGCCTTCTGCAGAAGGATTGTCCGGGCGAGGAGTTCGTCGCGACTGGCTGGGTCGATGAGGTCGATGGTGCCGGCGATGATGATCATGGTTGTCTCCTGTTGTTCAAGTGTTCTGGTGATCGTGTTTGCGGACGTTGATCGGGATCGCGCTCTGGATCGCCATCCCGTTGATCGGGTCGTAGCCGCTGTCGACCGTGCACAGCCGATTCGTCGGGCTGCCCTGTTCTCGCACATGCTCGTCGGTCACCGCAGATCCCCACGAGTGCGCCATCGAGATCACGTGGCGCTTCATCGTGTCGGTTCCTTCGGCGACCCCGATCAGTGATCCAGACGGTGACGTGATTTCCACCAGATCGCCGCTATGCACGTCGAGCGCGGCCATGTCGTCGGGATGCATGTACGCGATGTTGGTGGTGCCGACGCGAGCAAGCCCCGGCAGTTCGCGGCCGAGTGAGTTGAGGACATGCTTGAGGCGGCGACTGATCAGGCGGAACGGGAACAGATCGGGATC
>JANOEM010000640.1:0-1825 GCA_031413195.1 Actinomycetes bacterium | reverse complement strand
GCCAACCATGCACACGAGTTGGGCGAAACCCTGGCTACCGCCTGTTGCGTCGGCGATCACCGGCCCGGCGAGCGCGCCCGCTCGCCCCTCGTACACAACGCCGTCGTGGTCGACGAAGAACTCGTAGCACACGTCGGTCCAGCCCTTGGTCTTGCTGGTGTGCCATGCGTAGGTGCTGCGGATGACCTCCCGAGAACCACCGGCCGGGTAGTTGTTCGGGGATGCGGTGTGGTGGACGAGCAGGAACTGGACCGTCTCCGGATTGATCGGTCCTTTCGGAGGCAGATCTGCGCCCCATGCAGATCGCGGCCGCACGAACAGACCGGGTGCCACCTGTACCGGAGCCGCTGCTGGGCCGAGCAGACGGAGCGGTGCTGCCAGGGCGGGGCCGCGGTCCGCCTCGGCGGCGGCACCCGCCATCACGGCCAACGAGGCAGCGACGAGACCAGTCCGCACGATCGCTTCGCGGCGGGTCAGTCGCTGCGGATGGGATTCACACACGCCGCTCACTTTATGATGCGTGCAGTTCGAACGTAACGAGGGGTGAGCTATGAGTGATCGTTTGTGTGAAGGCCGGATTGCGATAGTCACCGGTGCCGGCCGTGGCATCGGGCGCGAACACGCGTTGAGCCTGGCCAGTCAAGGCGCGAAGGTGGTTGTCAACGACCTCGGCGGAAACATCGACGGCTCCGGCGGCGACCAGTCGCCGGCCCAACAAGTCGTCGAAGAGATCAAGGGCATGGGCGGCGAAGCGGTTGCCAACGGTGACAACGTCGCGTCGTGGGAGGGTGCGCAGCGCTTGATCAACACCGCGATCGAATCGTTCGGCGACCTGCACGTCGTCGTCAACAACGCCGGCATTTTGCGCGACAGAGTGCTGATCAACATGACCGAAGAGGAATGGGATGCAGTCATCGCCGTGCACCTCAAGGGCACGTTCGCGCCGAGCCGGTGGGCCGCCGCGTACTGGCGCGAACGCAGCAAGGCCGGCCATCCGACCGATGGCCGGATCATCAACACCACATCCGTGTCGGGCATCTACGGCAACCCCGGCCAGACGAACTACGGCGCGGCCAAGGCCGGCATCGCCGCGTTCACCAACATCGCCGCGCTCGAACTCAGCCGCTACGGGGTGACGGTCAACGCCGTTGCGCCTGTCGCGCTGACCCGGATGACCGAAGGACTCGGGCCTGCACCGGAGACCGATGAGGAGCGGGAGATGCGTTCACCGCGATGGATCGCACCGATCGTCACCTGGCTCGCTTCGACCGAGTCCGCCGGCGTCACCGGGCAGGTCTTCGAGGCCAGCGGTCAGACGCTGGCCATCGCCGAAGGCTGGCATCGCGGTCCGCGGGTCGCTCCCGAAGAGGATCCGACCAAGCTTGGACCGATCGTCGCCGACCTGGTCAGTCGCGCCCGCCGCGCCGCCGGGATGAACGGCGAAGACGGAACGTGGCCTCAACCGCGCAAGTGAGCTTGATGCTCCAAGCCCGACCCGATCGTCCAACACACCCATCAGATCTGCCCAATCAAGGAGAACCGTCATGCCGTTGAACCCCGATGCCGTTGGTTCGGAGTCCGAGCCGAGCGAAGTCAGCTGGACCAGCAAGGACACCCTGCTGTACGCCGTCAGCCTCGGCGCCGGCACTTCGGAACTGCAGTACACGACCGAGAACACCAAGGATGTGGCCCAGCAGGTGCTGCCGACCTTCCCTGTGGTGATCCCCGGCGGGGGAGGCGCGATGCGCAACATCGGCACCTTCAACCCGGCGATGTTGGTGCACGGGTCGCAGTCGGTCACGCTCCACCAACCGTTGCCGGTCGA
>JANOEM010000639.1:0-2935 GCA_031413195.1 Actinomycetes bacterium | reverse complement strand
ACCGGCTTGACGACTTCGTCGACCATGTGCCGCATCTCGCTCTCGGCGCCGATCATCCGTCGAGACCATTCGTACAGACTGGAAGAAGCCAGGGTGCGTTCGAGAATTTTCACGCTGCGAGTATATGGGCACAGTGATGGTCCATACCGGACAGTCGCATGACGGGCAGTCGGTCAGCGGCTCGCTTGAAGCCCGAGCATCGCATTCTGCCACGTGGCGCGAATCCCGTCCTCCAGGGACCGCGGGGGGTGATCACGATCCAGGTCGGTCAACACGACGGACTCGAATCGCAGTGCCGCCGGCTGCTCGCTCGGTCCAGGACGTGATGCCAACAGCACGCGGGCGGGAGTCCGGCTGACAGCGGTCGTGATCGAAATCACGTGTCCGAGCGTGACTGAGCGACCTGATGCGATCACCTTAACCTGGGCGTGGCGAACGTCGGCGCCATCCGCCGACACCCACAGACGAACTCGTTCGGCGACGTCGTCGGTGTAGATGAAATCGCGTATCGTGCTGACCGGAACCGTCAGCGTGAACATCGTCCGGAGAGCCATAGCGCGGCAGAGATGTGAGATGAAGCCCTGCGGTTTAAGGATGTCTTGCCGCGGCCCGTACAGATTGGAGATCCGGCCGATCAGAGTCCGGACGCCATGGGCATCTGCCCACTCGATCACCGCTTCGTCCTGGGCCAGCTTGCTTCGCCCATAGTCCGATGTTGGGTGTGGTGCCGAGAGTTCGTTCTTCATCTCGCCGTCGCCGCTCCCGTAGATGCCACCTGCAGAACTGGCTACGAAAACCGAACCGCGGCGCGGATCGAAGCCAGGCGCATTTGCGAGGGATGTGAGCATCGACTGCAAAGCGACTCGTTCGATCGAGAGCATGCTCTCTGGTGTTCCGACGACGCCCGATCCCGCACTCCAGCACGCAAGCCACCGCTCGCCGGCGCTTTCGGCGATGAAGCGGCGGGCGGCTTCATCGATTCGCTGTCGGGCGCTCGCCGGGTCCGACCACGAGACCCCGCCGACAATTGATGCGTCCTCACCGAGCGCCCGGCACAGTGACTGGCCGAGCTGCCCGCCGCCGACGATGAGCGATCTCACTCCTGTCGGTCCCCGAGTGGTCCGTTGTCGGGGTCCTCGAGCACCACATACAACGGCTTGCCCTGTGCTGCTCTTAGGAGCGCCCCGACGTACTCGGCAACGACACCGATCGCGAACAAGATCAGGCCACCCATCACGAGTTGCACGACGATCGTTGAGGCCCAGCCGGGCGCCTTGTAGTCGGAGCTGAGTTTGCGGGCGATGATGATTGCGGCTGTGCCGAAACCCACGAGAGCCGCCAGGAAACCAACGAACGAAACGGCTCGAAGTGGGCGTGTCCCGCTACTGAGCACGAGGGTCCAGAAATGCGAAAGAAGGCTCTTCAGCGAGTAGCCGGATTCATCACGCCATTCGGCTCGCTTGCTGACAGCGCAGGGCGCAGTGCGTCCGATCGCCCACGAGAGTGCGGAATCGAGATACGTCCGGGGACCGATGTAGGCGGTGATGGACCGTGCCCGGGCACCCTCGATCAGGCGATAGCTGGAGAACTGGCTGATGTCCGATCCCACCATCCAACCCGCGATCACCTTTGCGAGGCGGCTGGTTGCGTTGCGCCACCAAGCATGCGGGGCGCCGCCCACCGGTCGGCCGTACACCAAGTACACATGGTCACGAATCGCGACATCGAGGAGCAGCCCGATATCGGAGGGCACGTGCTGTCCGTCCTCGTCCATCGTGACGACCCACTGGCCACCCGAACTCGCAATTCCGGCAGCGGTTGCAGCATGCTGACCACTGTTCCGAGCGAGCCATACTGGCTTGACGATGGAGTGTTCTGTCGCCAGCTCCCTGATGACGACATCGCTG
The DNA here is from genome assembly GCA_031413195.1 of Actinomycetes bacterium. Classification (GTDB taxonomy): domain Bacteria; phylum Actinomycetota; class Acidimicrobiia; order Acidimicrobiales; family Ilumatobacteraceae; genus WLMZ01. Next base: position 1,028 of record JANOEM010000639.1, on the reverse strand, counting down.
CGGTCCGGCCCATTGTCGTGGACGAGCACGGCTTCGATCACTCGGAACCGATGCCCGTCAGGGGTTGTCGTCGCCTCTTCCAGCTGGGCGATCTCAGCGACAAGTGGACGCAACGTCGCTTCGCCGCGATACACAGGCACGACGACGGAAATCGTATGAATGCGCTCGCTCATCGAAGTCCCCTACTCGTGCGCACCTCGCGGTAGACGCGCGTGTGCTCGGCCACGGATCGGTCGAGGCTGGATCTGTGCGCCAGATGCCGAGCCTTCATCGCGTAATCGCCCTGCTCGTCCGGATCCTGCAACAGTTGCACGATCGCTGAGGCCAACCGGGCCGCCGACGGCGGCGCGTCGACGAGCTTCAGAGAATCGCGTGCATCGTGGAAAATACCGATATCCGTTGCAACCACGGGACGACCGACGGGAAGCACAAAGCGCAGCGACGCGCTCGACGACTCGGCCGACTCGTGGTACGGCAGGACGACGACATCAGCGGCCGACAAAAGCAGGTGCGACACCCGTGGGTCCAAGAACTCGGTGACGAGTCGAACCGAGTCGCCGAGGTCGAGACGTTCGATTTCAGCGATGCAGCTCTCCTCGTAGGCGGCCGACGTGGGGTCATGGTGGAGCGCGCACACACCCAACATCACAACCGAGACACCTTGATCACGCATCGCTGCGACTGACTGGATCAGCTGCATCGTCCCCTTGTGTGGCAGCAGGAATCCGTAGGTCGCGATCACGTGTGTCCCGCTCGGCGCCTCGAGACCGAGGGCCTCTCGGGCCGATTCCTTGGACATCCCGACGAACTGTCTGGCACCGATCGGAATGATCTCCACCCGTTCGATGCCGAGCTCGTTCAGCCGCGCCGCATCCTCGCCCTGGTGGACGATCACTCGATCAGCGAGCGCAAGCTCGGCTGCGATATCGGCAAGATGAACCCGCAGCACTGGGGTATCGAGATCCTCGGTTCGATGCAGCGTCACGATCACGGCTCGCTCATCGATCTCGCGACGGATCAGGTGGGCG
>JANOEM010000638.1:0-6125 GCA_031413195.1 Actinomycetes bacterium | reverse complement strand
CTCAGCGAAGTGGGCCCTTGGAGGCAACTTCGTAACGAACGACGACCGGTGCGCCCGTGACGAACCCGACGATCTTGGCCTGGAAATCGGCCATGTGGGCCGCTGCGAAGTGAGCGGAGAGCGCCGGTTGATCGCGCCATTCCTCGAAGATCAGAACCGTGTTCGGATCGTCGGTCGCGAACGAGAAGCGGTACTCGACACAACCGTCCTCGAGCAACGTGGCCGCCCGCATCGTGTTCGCTGCCTCGACGACGGCATCGCGCTGGGACCCGTCGATCGGGATTGCACCTGCGATGACGATCATGATTCGTCGATGATTTCGCGGAGGGTTTCGACGGCCTTGACCGGGTCGCCGCCGACCGGATTGATCGACAGCACGGTCACTCCTGCCTCTTTGAACGCACCGATTCGCTCTTTGACGTAGCTCCTCGGGCCGACCAGATGGGACAGTTCGAGCATCTCGCCCGGGACAGCGGCCGCAGCTTCGGCCTTCTTGCCCTCGAGGTACAGGTCCTGGACCTCGGCCGCTTCCTTCTCGTAACCGTATGCGGTGCAGATGTCGTTGTAGAAGTTCTTACCGCGAGCACCCATACCGCCGACGTAGAGGGCAACGCTAGGCCGGGCGAAATCGAGGATCGCCTTCTGCTTGTCGCCGACGAGATCTTCGCCGATCGCGAGCATTCCCCCGGCAGAGATGTCGAGCCGCTTCATCGACGGATCGCGCTTCGCGGTACCAGCCTTGAGCGCATTGCCCCAGACCTGTTGAAATCTGTCGGGCACGAAGAAGATCGGAAGCCAACCGTCTGCCAACTCGGCAGTTGCCTCGACGCTACGATCCTTGAGGCTCGCCCACCAGATCGGGATGTCCGATCGAAGCGGATGGTTGATGATCTTGAGCGCCTTGCCGAGCCCGGTGCCCTGCCCCGCAGGCAGTGGCGCCTGCACGGTCTTTCCCTGGTAGTCGAATGGCGCTTCACGCTTCCAGATCATCCGGCAGGCCTCGATGTACTCGCGGATCCGGACCATCGGCTTCTCATACGGAACGCCGTGGAAGCCCTCGACCACCTGGGGTCCACTGGCGCCGAGGCCGAGGATGAAGCGACCGTCGCTGACGTAGTCGCAACCCGCCGCGGTCATGGCCATCAGTGCGGCAGTGCGGCTGTAGACGTTGAGGATCCCAGTGCCGATCTCGACCGTGTTGGTCTTCGCCGCCAAGTACCCGACCTGGCTGACCGCGTCGAAGCTGTACGCCTCGGCGATCATGACCTGGTCGAGGCCTACCTTTTCGAGTTCGACGACTTGTTGGACAGCCTGCTGGAACCCGCCGGCATAGTTGATCATCGTGGAGATCTTCATGGTTGCGACCTTACGCGCCCCTCGTTCAGATTTCCCGACCGGAAGCCTTCGAGGTCAAGGGTGACGTATCGGTACCCGGTGGCCTTGACGGCAGCGACCACCGACTCGCGTTGGTGGAGTACCTGTTCAAGATCTGCGAGATCAACCTCGAGCCGCGCGGTGTCGTCGTAGTGACGGACTCTGAGTTGGCGAAAGCCGAGCCGCCGCAGTGCAGCCTCGGCGCGATCAACCCGGCCGAGGATGCCGACGGAGACCTCAGTCCCGTAGGGCACCCGGCTCGCCAGGCACGCAGCTGCGGGCTTGTCCCACGTGCGGAGCCCGAAGCGCTGTGACAGTTCCCGAATGTCGGCCTTGGTCAGGCCCGCGATCACCATCGGAAATGCCGCGCCGCGCTCGTCGGCGGCGGCTTGACCCGGACGATGATCGCCGAGGTCGTCGACGTTGACGCCGAGTACGACGGTTGCCTCTTCGCGCTGGGCAATCGGCCCGACGATGTCCATCAGTTCTGCCTTGCAGTGGTAGCACCGGTCGATGTCATTGGCCCGGTACGCGGCCCTGGCCATCTCGTCCGTCGCAACCGGGGTCCAGCGCAGATTCCACTCGACGGCGAGGGCCTGGCAATCCTGGTGCTCGTCACCGGCGAGCGATGGTGACACAGCGGTGACCGCGTGCGAGCCGGACCGACCGAGTACGTGTTGGGCGCGATGGGCGAGGAACGCAGAATCAGCGCCACCGCTGAACGCGACCACGACACGGCCGAGACGTGCGAGTTCAGCGTCGAGGGCACCCAGTCTGGCGTCGAGCTCGGAAGGCGCTGCCGATGTCATCCGGACATATTTGCAGCCAGGACCGGCCGTTCCAACGTCGCACCGCCGACCGACGAGGGGAAGCCTGCGGATCTCGGCGCTGCATGGCAGGATGGTTCACTGTGACAGGACCCGGCCGGTGGAAGGAGCGACGCTACGGGCTGCGGTTGAACGCCAGCATCGCGACGGTTCCGTCGTTCAGCCCGATCGGTGAATCCGCCGACTGGTACTGGAACCACCTTGGCACCGATGTGTTACGCGGAAGCGCTCCGCACATCTCTCCTCTGGTCGAGGTGTTGGCGCATCATCGCGATCGGTGGTCACACGTCGCGGCCTATGACGAGTTCATCCCGTTCCTCACCTTCCACCGCTTCGACGCCGACTCGATCGTCGGACTCGCTGTCGAGTCCGGGATGGGCCATGTCGTGCAAGTCGCGAAGCACCACGATGGATTCTGTTGGTGGGACGCTCCAGGAACGGGGCGGACATCGACCAGTCAGGGACCTCATCGCGACGTGGTCGGCGAGATCGCCGCTGCCTGTCGACGCGCGTCGGTGCAGTTCGGCACTGCCTACTCGTTGCTCGACTGGCCGGACCTCCAAGTCCCGCTTGTTTCGTATGTCGATCAGATCCTTCATCCGCAGGTGATCGACCTCGTCGAGCGATACGGCACGCAGATCCTGTCGGCTCTCGGCGGTGGCGCCGACACGACCGGTAGTGGTGATCGGCGGATCGAGGAGTTACTCGACCGGGCTCGGGATCTGGCCGACGCGCAAGGCTTCGAGCTTGCGATCAACGACGGGTGGGGAGGCGAACAACCCACCTTTGCGAGCCTCGATTCGACGGTACCGGCCGAAATCATGACGACCCCGTGGGAGTTCTGCCGCCCGCTCGGTGCGTCCTTCGGCTACAACCGCGCCGAACGGGCCGAGCACTTGCTGTCCGCCGGCTCTCTGCTTGATCTGCTGACCGAAGTGATCTCCAAGGGTGGCAGCCTGATGATGGACGTCGGGCCATCCGTCGACGGGACCATCACGGAGATCCAGCAGCGACCGCTTCGCGAGGTCGGAACATGGGTCACGGACAACCAAGAGCTGATTCACGGCAGCCGCCCCTTCGACCTCTGGGGGGATGCGTTGGTCCGATACATGGCCGTCGGCGAACACGTGATGGCGGTCGATCTCGCAGCCGGTCCCGAAGTCGTCCTCGCCGGTCTGACACCCGATCGCTATGAGGTGCTCTCGGTCGAGGCCGACGACGGCGGATCACTGCACTGGGAACAGCATCGAGGTGGTGTCATCGTCACCCGGATCGATCGGTCGCCGGCGGGTCTCGCCGGCGTGTACCGGATCCGGTTGCAGCCGGCGATCGAGTCGACCCGACTGTTCGAAGAACGCGCCGCCGAGCCGCGTGCGCTGCAACCGTTGCTCGACAGCGCGATCGCCGGTGACGTGATCCAGTTGCAGGAAGGGCGCCACACCGGCCCGGTCGCGATCCCCCACGGCGTCATTCTTCGCGGGCTCGGCTGGGACCGCACGTCGATCATCGGCGACAGTGCTCACCATGGCTCTCGCGGCGCGATCGTCACACTCGCGGACAGTTCGAGGATCGAGAACATCCACGTGAGCCACGGCGCGCACGACGACAGGCACGCACCGTCCGTCGTCGTGTCTGGTTTCGATGCCGCGGTCGTCGGATGTCGATGCGATGGCATGGTGGTGGTCGAAGGCGACGACGTAACCATTTCGGCGGTTGTCGGTCCGGGCGTCATCGGTGACAGCCAACGAACGACGATCGAGCGATGCACGTTCAACAGTCAAGTTACGGGCAACAGTCAAGGTACGGGCAACGGCGAAGGTTGGGGCACCGGCGTCGCGCTCACCGGTGGATCCGGCCATCGGATCCATCGCAACGAGATCGTCGGCGGCGTGTGCGCGCTGAGATTGCACGACATCAGTGCCAGCGTCGTGTCCGAGAATCGCCTCGAAGCCCGGTGGCAGGCCGTCCATCTGCAGCGCTGCGATCACGTCGAGGTTGTCGACAACAGCGTCCGCCATTCGATGCGCGCAATCGACATCGAAGGCGGCAACGGCAGCATCGTCACGGGCAACTGGATTGCCGATGGCGACAGCGGCGCAACCATCGAGTTCGGTGCGACCGGCACATCGATCATCGACAATCACATCGAACGTTGCCGAGTCGGCCTCGTCGTGTGGGACGCGCCGACGACGCTGATCGGTCCCAACTCCTATGTCGACCTCCACGAAACAGATCCAGTCGCGCATGGCCCAGACGCCGACTGAATCGAGCCGGCTCACCGGCGTGTGGCGGGCCGCGTTCGGCGACAGTCACGTTGCTCCGCTCTCGATCGCCCAAGCAATTGCCACCATCGGCGATGCGTTCGTCACGGTCTCACTCGCCGGTTCGATCTTCTTCAACCTGAGCCCCGATGCATCGCGTCAGCAGGTGCTGTTGTACCTGATCATCACCGTCTCACCACTCGCCGTCCTGGCCCCATTGATCGGCCCGACGGTGGATCGATTCCGTCATCGTCAGCGCTTGGTCGCCGCAGCCTGCTACCTGCTGCGCGCTGCGTTCTGTGTCGCGATGGCGGCAACGCTGTTCCAGTTGTCGTTCTACGGCTTCGCACTCGGATTGCTCATCGCTGGCAAGGCGTCGGGCATCGTCAAGCAAGCGCTCGTTCCGATGCTGGTCGACGACCCCAGCCAGTTGGTCTCGATCAACGCCCGGCTGGCAAGGACCAGCAGCATCGCCGGCGCGATCGCTGCGGTAATGGCGGTCGGAATCCTCCGATCGATCGGGGCCGCCGGCCTCCTCCAACTTGCGGCGTTGGTGTACTTGGGATCTGCCATCGCTATCTCCCGTTTGAAGCCGTCGCCAGACCAGACCGAACTTCCCGAAGCCGTCGAGTATGCCGAGACCCATTCCCCGCCGGTGCTCGTTGGGTCGATCGGGTTCATGGCGATCCGCGCAGCCGTTGGCTTCTTCGTGTTCACGCTGGCATTCACATTGCGCCAGGCGAGCGAGCCGAAGTGGGTCTACGCGGCGGCGATCGGCATCTATGCCGCTGGCGCGTTCATCGGCAACCTCGTCGCACCCGTGTTGCGTCGCCACTTTCAGGACCAGCAGTTGATCGCTCTCGCAATCGCGGGACCGACGGTGCCGACGGTGATCGGAATTCTGGGAGTGTCCCGGCCGTTGCTGCTCGCAATCGCGGCACTGATCGGCCTGTCGACCACTCTCGGCAGGCACGGCTTCGACAGCTTGCTGCAACATCGGGCACCCGTCGCACTTCGCGGACGATCGGCGGCACGCTACGAGACCCGGTTCCAACTCGTCTGGGTGCTCGGCGCTTTGGTTGCCACGCCGATCACGCTGCCCGCCGAAGCAAGCATGGCAGTACTGGCAGCCGTGTACATCCCTGCACTCATCGTGTTCTTGCGAGCCGCTCGCGAAGCGGACCGTTTCGAGCACACTGCGACACTCGATGTACTCGGCAGAGCAGGGCTTCGGCTGGCCGCTGCCGAGGAATCCCTGAACGCCGACGCCTACAAGGTCGCCGTCATGGACGCTGTCGCAGCGGTGGACCTGGCTCGGCTCTGCAACGTCGGCCTCACCGTCATGCCGCAGTGCTCGGATCTCGAAAGGCTGCGGCTACTGGCTTTCGACCACTCAGCGGAGATCACTGCTGACCAGGCGACCGAGGCCGTGTCACTGGCCACCGGGCTGCTCAATTCTGCTCGACTTGAGTCACCGACGTAATCGCGTAACCATCGGAGCCCGCACGCACGACGTTCATCTGGAAGGACTGCTGGCGGTTGACGTCGTGGTACACATCGACGGACACCTCGACCGGCGGCGGCCCCTCGTCGACTTGCAAGTGTCCTGAGCGTTCTGGGCCAGAACGTTCTGAACGTAGACCTTTTCCTGTTGTTCTCGACT
>JANOEM010000637.1:0-1946 GCA_031413195.1 Actinomycetes bacterium | reverse complement strand
ATCCCGGTGTCGCTGCCGGTGACGGTGGTCGACGGCAAGGCCGTTGACGTGACGGTCACGATCAACCCGAAGAACCTTACCTGGACGGCGTTCACCGGCAAGATCGCGCTCGGATTCGCTGGTGCCAAGGTCAGCGTGAGCATCGGTCTTCCGAATCCGGTCGCTTTTTCCTGCAAGCCGACGGCCGCGACGGCGTTCGTGTCGACAACGGCCACAGGTGTACCGCCGGCGACGACCACCACGACGACCGTCGTGGTCGCCATCAGCGGCACCATCCCGAAAACTGGTTCGGGCGAGCTCATCGGCCAGTTGCTGCTGGGCGCGGTGCTGATCGATCTCGGTTATCTGGCGCTGTCACTGCTGCGGACCCCACGGAGGCGCCGACTGATCTGACCGCTCGAGTCGAAGGTGGACACCGCTTCAGGCGTCGGGTTCGACCGGGCGTCGGCATCGGAGTTCTTCTCCAGTGGCTCGGAAGTGGATGTGGCTGGCCCCGGTCTCGATCGGGGCCAGCCTGTCCCGGATCCTGGTTCGCACGTATCGAGCCCAGGTACTGATCCCACGTCGCCAAGGCAGACTCGTCCCGAGGAACACGGCATCGGTCGAAGGTGACATCGACAGCGGCGCCGATGGCTGCCCAGCGTGTGCTCAACTGCCTTTCCTGCCTGCGTGCAGCACCATTCGGCCCCATCGTTCGCCAGGCTTTCAGGTTGTCGACCCGCAACACGCGTCGCACTCCCAGCATCCATTTCCGTCAAGTGAACGACACTGCCGATGGTCACACCAAGGTCACACTCGATCGCGACGCGGGCTACGGACACGGTCGTCAAGGCGACTGACCAATCTGCCGAAGAACGAGCATCGAAACGGAGACGAATTTCTCGATGGCGTCGCGATCACGCGCGCTCGTCGGATTGGCGGCTGTGCTCACAGTCGTGTACTTCTTCGCGCCGTCGAGCGGTGCAGCGGAGGCTATTCGGGTGGTGTCACCGGCAATTGCCGTCGGTGCGATCTTGGTCGGTGTCGCCGGATTCCAACCGACGCACAAGCGGCCATGGGCGCTGATCGCACTCTCGATGGGCCTGCTCGCCGGAGCGAACGCGGTCTGGGCCGCGCTCTACTTCCGTGGCGACGACACGTTTCCGTCGGCCAGCGATGCCACCCACCTCGTGTCGGCCCTGGCGCTCGTCGCCGGATTGTCGATCCTCTCGCGCGTCTCGGGGGCCGAGAACGACGGTCTCGGCGGGATCGAGGTCGCGATCGTGGGGGTTGCGATCGGGCTCGGCGTCTGGCTCGCGGTCGTCGAGCCGTATCTCGCCGACGGCGACCTCGCAGTCGGCGATCTGATCTGGGCCATGCTCGTGCCCATGCTCGGAGCAGCGGCCGTGGCGATGTCGTCTCGGATGGCGATCCAATCACAGTTCCGCTCGGCCGCACCGACGTTGATGATGATCGGCGTCGTGTTGCTCGTTGTCGCGGACGTGCTGCGTACTGTCGAGGAACTCCGCGACGACTTCGGCGCGGGTGGCTTCGTGGCGGCGTTGATCATCCCCGCGTCGCTGCTCATCGGAGCGGCCGCGCTCGATCCCACGATGACGCACATGAACCGGGCCATCGAAGTCGGACCAGTCTTCGGCTTCGGCCGTGTGGTCTGGCTGAGTGTTGCCGCGCTCACACCGCTGACCGTGTTGCTCAGTCTGCTGGTCACCGGCCTCGGGACCGCCATGACGAGGACGCTTGCCGCGATCTGTTCCGTCGTTGTCGTTGTACTTGCACTCACCAGGATGTGGCGCCTGGTCGCAACCGTTCAGGGGCTGACCGAGCGCCGCGGGCAGGATCGGCTTGCTGCAATGGTCGAGCACTCCAGCGACGTCGTCCTGCTCGTCGACGCGGATGGGGTCATCCGGTATGCGAGCCCAGGATTGGCGAGCACGCTCGGGCATCGG
>JANOEM010000636.1:0-2292 GCA_031413195.1 Actinomycetes bacterium | reverse complement strand
GAATGACTTCGGCTTTCTGTGCTGCTGAGCCGACATGTTGGACAACGCCGGCGATCATCACCGCAACGGCCAACGCGTCGACTGGGGCACCTGCCTTCTCGATCTCGTTGAACAGAACCCAGAGCTCGATCGGATCCCCTGTTCCGAGGCCCGGAACAGCGCGTTCGATCAGGCCGGCCTCGGCCAGCGCCCGGTTGAGAGCGGGATTGTCGAAGGTTCCCGTGCGGTGCTGGTGTTCGATCGCCGCGGCAGTGTGATGTGCAGCGACGATCGCGCGCACGCGTTCGCGATACGCGAGCACATCGATGCCGAGTTCGAAGTCCATCAGCCGCTCACCTGCTGCGGCCACAGGCGGTCCGCGAGCGCCAGGCACTCCTGGGCGGGATCGCCGAGAACGAGTGCCCAGCCGCGGGCCCGGCGATAGTAGAGCTGGATGTCGTACTCCTCGGCGAACCCGTAGCCGCCATGGACGTGCAACGAACGATCCGTTGCAAGAGCGGCGACGTCGCCCGCGAAGACGAAGGCCATCGATGCCAATGCGTACGGGTCGCCGATGTCATTGTGAACGACCTCGCACGATCCCCGACTGCCGGACTCGAGCGCTGCGGCTGCTTCATGGGTGAGGAGCCGTGCCCCGTCGATCGAACCGGGGAGGTCGGCGAGGGCATGTTGGACCGCTTGGAACGAACCGATCGGAACTCCGAACTGGTGACGTTCCTTGACGTAGGCGACACCAAGCTCGAGTGCCCTCGATGCCACGCCGACGAGCATCGAGGCGGTGAGTACCTTCCACTCTGCAAGCATTCGCTGGAAGACTGCGAGGTCGCCGACTTCGGCGCGATGGCCCGAACGCGCGTCGCGATCACTGAGGGGTGCACTTGCATGGTTGAGCGGGCCGGTGAGCGGTGGGGCCGAGGTCACGGCGACCAATGAAGAGCCGTCGATCCCGACGACCACGTCGGCCACGGCGCCATTCGGGACCAGTGTCCACCAACCGTTCGAGTCTGACGGTTGAAGGGCGAGGCCACAAATCGTCGAGCCCTGATCGAGATCGACGCGATCGAGCAGTCGTGCCACCACCGCATGCTCGGCGAAGGGCACTGGTGCAAGGGATCGACCGACCGTCTCGCCGATCACACACAGTTGCGGCAGCGAGATGTGATTCCCCCAGATCTCCATTGCTGACAAGGCCCGCCAGAGGTCTCGGTCGAACCCCAACGGTTCGGCTGCGCGAACGACCGACACGGGCGATTCGCGGCTGAAGAACTGCTCGAACACGTCGAAGAGTTGGTGCTCGTCGTCGGAAAACGCAAGTTGCATCGAGCTCACCTGGCCTGTGCGTCATCGATGTTGGTGTCGGTGACGGTGTCGGTGTCGACGTCGGTGTCGGTGTCGACGACCAGCACGGCCTTGCCGACGACCCTGCGATTCTGCTGATCGGACAAGGCGCGGGCGGCATCGTCGAAGCGGTAGGCGGTGGGCTCGACCGGGTGGAGATCGCCACGGGCGATACGGTCGATTACCTCGTCGACGAGTTCCTGGTTGCGGGCCGGATTCTTGCCCACCCATCCGCCCCACTCGACACCGGTCACCCGCCGGTTGCGGAGCAACACCTGGTTCGCAGGCAACTTCGGAATGTCACCGGACGCGAATCCGATGACAAGGAACTGACCGTCGTCTCGCAAACTGCGCAGGCACTGCTCGCCGAGCACGCCACCGATCGGGTCGTAAACCGCATCGACACCATCGCCACTGATCTCTTTGGCCCGTGCCTTGACGTCTTCGCTGCTCGAGTCGATGACGGCGACAGCACCGCGGCTCGTCGCCAGTTCACGCTTTTCGACCGAGGATGCGGCGGCGATTACCTGCAGCCCCATTGCGGTGCCCACGTCGACGGCTCCGAGTCCGACCCCACCACCGGCACCCAAGACCAACAGCCATTGTCCGGGCTGCATGTCGGCACGTTCCTTCAGCGCGAAGTAGGCGGTCATGTAGCTCTGCAGGAACGTCGCCGCTTGTCCGTCGGTCATCGAATCGGGCAACGCGATCGCCTGCCGAGCCGCGACGACCATTTCTGTGGAGAATCCCCCGAACCCTGTGGTGACGAGGACCCGTTGACCGAGGACCGGGCTCACCACGTCGGCGGCGACCTCGGTGACGATGCCGACGGTCTCGCCGCCGGGCGTGAACGGCAACGGTGGCTTGATCTGGTACAGCCCTTGCACGATCAAGGCGTCGACGAAGTTGACGCCGGCCGCGCGCACCGAGATCCGGATCTGGCCCGGGCCGACA
>JANOEM010000635.1:0-5739 GCA_031413195.1 Actinomycetes bacterium | reverse complement strand
CGCAACGATTGTGGTGTGCGCCCGCCAGCGGGTGGACGATCTTGCCCCCGATTGGCAGTTCTTTGCCGTCGACCTCCGTAATGGCGCGGCAGCGTTCGCGATGATCGACGCCGTTGTTCAGGCGAACGGCAGGATCGACGTGTTGGTCAACAACGCGGGCGGTTCGCCGCCGGTCGACACCTCGACCGCATCACCGCGGCTGACGGAACGACTCGTTCAACTGAACCTGCTTGCTGCGATCTCGTGCAGTCAGCAAGCCAACCAGCACATGCAACGCCAGCCCGACGGTGGGTCCATCGTCAACATCTCCAGCGTCTGCGCATTGCGACCGTCGCCGACGACCGCTGCCTACGGCGCAGCCAAGGCGGGCCTCAACAGCTACACCGCAACGAGCGCGCTCGAGTGGGCGCCGAAGGTCCGCGTCAACAGCATCAGCGCGGGAATGATCCGCACCGAACAGGCGCATCTCTTCTACGGTGACGAGGCGGGTGTGGCCGCCGTCGGAGCGACCGTGCCCCTCGGCCGCCTCGCCGAACCGAGCGAGATCGGCGACCTGTGCGTCTACCTGGCTTCGCCGATGGCCAGCTACATCACGGGCGCCAACGTCCTTGCCCACGGTGGCGGCGAGTCGCCCAACTTCCTCTCGGCCGGCGCCTGACGCGCGACCTCAGACCGGCTCGCGCACCAGGGCCACCGGTTCCGGTTTCTGCGCCGTCAACACACGTCGAACGACCGCCAGCCACCCGGTGGCCGCTATCGCGCCGCAGAACACCACGATCGGCATCGCATTGCTGGACTTGTCCAACTGACGACCAATGATGAACGGAAGCACGACGCCGCCGAGACCGGCAGAGCTGACGAACCACGAGGTCGCCCTGCCGGACAGCTTGATGTACTGGTCGGCGTAGGCGATCATGCTCGCGAACTGTGGGGCCACCGCCAGCCCAATCAGGGCGGTCGTGATCCACACCACGGTCGGTGATCCGTCGGCGACGGCCATGATCAGCAACAGCACAGATGTGAGCGTGCACGATCCGACCAACATCAGTCCCGGACGCACCCGCGAAGCCGCGAGCATCGCGATGAACCGGCCGAGCGTGAAGAACACGAAGAACAAGGTGTTCAGCAATGCTGCCGAGTTCGCTCCGGGGAGACCGATTCCCTCTGCATAGGTCGTCAGCCAACCGCTGAATCCAAGCTCGATGCCGACGTAGAGGAAGAAGAAGACTCCGATGACTGCCAGGATCCGAGCATGGGTTCGAGGGTCCGGTACGTCGACCTCGTCCGGGCTGTGGACTGGAGATTCGTGGAGCAGGACGAGCACGGCAATCGTGAACGAGTAGACCGCGATCACGCCGACGGCGAACCCGAGGCCTCCGGTCCACGCGATCGAGCGGTTGACGAGCAACGGGCTGGCAAGCGCACCGAGGCCGAAGAAGAGATGGAGCGCATTGAGAAGACGGGCGGATCCTTCACCGCGGGTGTGCCACACCACCAGCGTGTTGCCACCGACATCGACGCACGCGCAGGCTGCCCCGAGGCAGGCAAAGACGATGGACAACGCGCCGACGCTCGTCGCGTGCGGAACGGCCAAGGCAGCAAGGACCAGGCCGAACAGACCGCCAGCGACTGCACGATGCCCCCAACCCCTGTCGTAGAAGCGGCCGCTGACCAGTGACCCGATCAAGTAGCCCACCGCCGAGGCCGGGAACAGCACCCCGATCTCGCCCTTGGTGACACCGGCGCGATCGCGGAGGTACGTCAGCGCAGGGCCCATCATCGTCAGCGAGATCCCGATCGCGATGAACGTCGCGAGGTACAGCCATCCGGCAGCAGGGCGGAGCGGGCGATTACTCATCGAAACCCTGCGTCGCCAGGATCCCGACCGGAGGTTCGGGCCGTGATCCGGGCTGACGCCAAGCGCAGCGAATCGATCAAGGCCTGGCGAAGGTCGTCCGGTTCGATGACTTCGTCGTAGCTCAAGGTGTCCGCCTGGCGCCACGGCCCCGCCTGCTCAAGATCACCGAGCAGTTGGCGAGTCGGATCATCCGCAGCGATCGCATCGGCCCCGCCTCGTGCCGGCATCGCACCAACGGTCGCATCGGGCAACGCGAGTGTCACGGTTTGGCCGCCGTACGGGTTCTGGCCCATCACCGAACTCCCGAACCCGTAGGCCTTGCGCATCGTGACGTGCAGCTTGGGTCCGGGATGGCGGTGTTGGGCGACGAACATCTCGGCCACCGCGCGCAGCGCTCCTGCTGCTTCGGCCGCCGCGCCCGGCAGGACGCCTGGATTGTCGGCCAGCATGACGAGCGGCAGGCCACGATTCGAGGCCAACGAGATGAACCGCGACGCCTTGTGCGCCGCATCAGCGTCGAGCGCGCCCCCTCGAACGTTCGGCTGGTTCGCCACAACGGCCACCGGGATCCCGTTCAGCCGGGCGAGCGCGGTGATGACGGAGGTACCGAAACGGCTCTGCAGGACCAGCAGCGAAACGCCGTCGAAGACAGCGGAGAGGACCTTGGTCATGTCGTAGGGCAGCCGTTGGTTGGCCGGGATCAAGGTCCGCAGCGAGGACGGATCATCGGGCGGGCGCGGTTGCGCTAACGAACCGAACCCGAGCAGGACACGCACGAGCGACAGAGCCTCGGCGTCGTCTTGCGCGCCGAGATGGGCAACTCCTGATGCAAGATGGACGTGACTTCCCCCGAGAGATTCCTTGTCGATCTGCTCGCCAGTCGCGGCGGCCACCAGCGGAGGACCGGCGACGAACAGTTGTCCCTGTCCGTGCACCATGATCACGAAGTCACACAACGGTGCGGTCAGTGCTCCATGACCCGCCGACGCGCCGTGAACGACGGCGATCGTAGGAACCACACCGCCAAGGTCGGCGAGCAGGGCGAGATCGGTCGGCGCGGGACGCATCCGATCGGGGCTGGGCGTCACCCGGTGACCAGCGCCGTCGAGCAGCATGACCAGCGGTACGCGCTCCTGATGCGCCAGGGTGGCCAATCTCGCCCGCTTCGACATTCCTGCAGAACCGATCGATCCGCCCTGGACAGTGGCGTCCTCGGCGCCGACGAGCACCGGTCGACCCTCGATGGTCCCATGGCCGGCGACGAAGGCATCGCGCGGCACCTGCACAGCCATCCCGGCAAACGTTCCGATCTCCCGAAATGACCCCGGGTCGAGAAGGAGCAACACGCGCTCGATCGCCGTCAGCGCTCCCTTCGCGTGGTGACGTTCCACGCGCTCGACACCACCCAAGGCGATCGCCTGTTGATGCTTGCTCGCGAAGCCTTGCACCAGTGCGTCCCACGTCACCAGTGCAGAATCGTCGCCTGAGTCGGGGCTGGAGTCGGCAGCGTCGGATTGATCGGGCACGGCTCCTCCAGTTCGAGTGCGACGATCGATGGTACCGGTCGTCACCGCAGGAGTGGACGGACTCGGGAGGGCACAACGACAGTTCGCCCATATAGCGTGGGCACGTCATGCGAGCCGTCGTCGTACTGTGCCATCCCGCCGAACAAAGCTTCACGAGGGCGACGGGTGCGGCGGCAGTCACCGGCCTGCAACGAGCCGGGCACGACGTAACCGTGCTCGACCTGTATGCAATGGATTTTCAACCGGTGATGACCGCTGCCGACCACGCCGCCTATCACAGCGATCAACCAGTCGTCGACCCCCTCGTCGCGGAGTCGGTCACGGCCATCCAGCTCGCCGAGATGCTGGTTTTCGTCTACCCGACGTGGTGGAGCAGCCTGCCCGCAATGTTGAAGGGTTGGCTCGAGAAGACGATGGTGCCAGGGGTGGCGTTCGTGTTCGACGACAAGCACAAGGTTCGGCCCGGTCTGCAGAAGGTTCGCCGAATCGTGGGCATCACGAGCTACGGCTCCCGACGCTCGTACGTCTCGGCGATCAACGACAACGGTCGTCGAACGCTGCTTCGGGCGCTGCGGCTCAACACCGGGTTCCGCACCCGTCGAACCTGGCTCGGGTTCTACGCGATCGACTCGGCCACACCCGACGAGAGACGCGACTTCATCAAGCGGGTCGAAGACAAGATGGCGCAGCTATGAGGACGCTCGTCGTCTTCTGTCACCCAGTGGCCGACTCGTTCAGCTCGGCACTTCGCGATGCTTCACTCTCTGGACTGGCCACGGGCGGGCATGAGGTTCGGCTGACCGATCTGTATGCGGAAGATTTCGATCCGGTGTTCTCGGCAGCGGATCACGCCCTGCATCTCGACCTCCCTTCGAAGAAGCCGGCGATCACCCAACATGCCGATGATCTGCGATGGTGCGAGTCACTGGTGTTGATCTATCCGACGTGGTGGTCGGGGCAACCGGCAATGATGAAAGGCTGGATCGATCGGGTCTGGGTGAGCGGTGTGGCCTGGACCCTGCCTCCTGGCGCGAACAGGCTTCAACCACTTCTCCGCAACATTCGTCGGATCACCGTGGTGACCACCCATGGGTCCTCGAAGTTCGTGAACGCACTCGAGGGTGAGGCGGGCAAGCGAATCGCCAGTCGTAGCCTCCGGGTTCTGTGCAGCCGGCGGTGCCGAACACGATGGATCGCGTTCTACCGGATCGACGACTCGACCGATGAAGCGCGAGCGGCATTCATCGATCGAGTCGAGCGGCGGCTTGCCCGGTGACCGTCACGACCCGTTGACCGTCACGACCCGGTGACCGTCACGAACGGGCGACCGCCAATGCAACAGCGACCTCAGCAGCGACTCGGGCGTTGTTCTCCGCGAGCGCGAGGTTTGCCGGCACGCTCCGTCCTGCAGTTGCTTCGCCGATCCGACCCAACACGAACGGTGTGATTGCCGCGCCGGTGATTCCCGAGCGCTCGCAATCCGCCAACGCACCGGAAAGGATCGTGTCGAGGTGATCTGCGTCCAGTTCGTCGGCTTCCGGGATGGGCACACACAGCAACATCCCGCTCGAAGGCCGGCTCCGATTGAAGAACACGGCCGCCAGTTCGCCGGCCGATTCGATCCGATGCGGGATGGGTAGGCCGGATGACCGGGTGTAGAACGCCGGCAACCAGTCGTGCTGCCAACCGAGAACGGCGACACCGACGGTCTCCAGGTACTCCAGGGTGCGGCCGAGATCAAGGAATGCCTTCGCCCCCGCGCACACGGTCACGACAGGGTGATGGGCCAACGCATCGAGATCAGCGGAGATGTCTCCGGTGATCTCGGCGCCGCGATGGACCCCACCGATCCCCCCCGTCGCAAACACCGTGACACCAGCAGCCGCAGCGAGCGCGACGGAAGCCGACACCGTGGTCGCTCCGAAGGACCACGACTGACCGAGCGCAACGCCGAGATCACGTTCGGCGACCTTGCGGGCTCGACCGAGGATCCGTTCGTGCTCGGACTCGTCGAGACCAACCCTCGCTACTCCGTCGAGAACCGCCGTCACGGCGGGCACCGCCCCTGCGGCCCGAACGACTGCGATGCAGCGCTGCAGCGCCTCGCCGTTGTAAGGCGAGGGAAGACCGAGGTTCGAGAAGATCGTCGACTCCATCGCGACCACAGGTCGACCCGCGGCCAGGGCTTCGTCGACCTCGGAGGACAGGACAGGATTCAGCATCGTGCCAGTCTGCCAGCGTCACCTCGCGGGCGATGCGCTGTCAGGCGAGTTCGCCGACGACGACTGCAGGGTTCTCGGACGAGACCACTCCGCCGCGCACCTCTTCGGTGACGGCCAACAGATCGACGTTGCC
>JANOEM010000634.1:0-5486 GCA_031413195.1 Actinomycetes bacterium | reverse complement strand
ATCACCAGCGTCTACAACGCGATCCGTGCTGCCGAACCGGACCAGAGGCTGATCGCGATCCTGCAACTCGAGACGCTCGGCAAGTTTGCGGACAGCGACAACGCCAAGATCGTGGTGCCCTACGAGAGCGTCGGACTACTCGGCGCGGCGCAGGCCCTGAAGTCCGCGCTCGAGCCGTTACCGGCCGCTCGGCCAGAACCGGTGCAGTAGCCCGAGCCACTTCGATGAACTCGGCTTACTCGACGCCATTGAGTTCGTCGACGACCATGATCAGATCACCGATGTCGGCGTAGTTCACCGCGACGAACGTCGGCTGCAGGCCTCGCTCGTCACGACACCGGCGTACCCGCTGGCCCAGGACACGAGTTGATCGGAATCCGGGGTCGTGAGTGCTCGTTAGAAACGACAGAAGCCGCAGGATGACAGGCTGCCGAACAACCTCTGACCTGCGGCTTCGCCGTTCATTGCTGGGGTGGTTCTGACCGGCGTCGATCCGGTGACCCTACGCTTTTCAGGCGTATGCTCTGCCGACTGAGCTACAGAACCGTGATGGCACAGCTATTCGATTCTCAAAAACTGATCGATTCTCAACAACTGACCAGCCTCAGTGAGTTGCCTCACTGAGAGCGGTCCCGACGGGGTTCGAACCCGCGACCTCCGGCTTGACAGGCCGGCGTGAACTCCACTTCACCACGGGACCAGAGAGCTGGTCAGCACCCCCAACGGGATTCGAACCCGTGCCGCCACCTTGAAAGGGTGGTGTCCTAGGCCACTAGACGATGGGGGCTAGGTTACGTCTCGACTCCTGTTGAGAGCGCACGAACAATATCAGTGAACGGACGCAAACGCGCCACCTTTTCAGATTGTGCGAACTCCCGAGTCGTCGAAGAGCGGGCCTTGCAACCCGGACCCACCGTCAGCTCTGGAGCGCCCTGACCGAACTGTCGAGGACCCAGCTCAAGAAGTCGTAGAGATGGTATTCGCCGACCATTGGGTGATCGTCTCCGATTTCGTCCATGTCGTGGTCTTCGGACACGTCGAGAATCGTGCCCAGCACCAGGCGAACCCCGTTGAGCGCCTGGAGGAACGCCAGCATCTGGGCTTCGGTCAGTTCTGGGTGGCCGGTATCGGTCGGCCTCAACGAGTCGGCGATCACGTCGAGTCCGGCGATCCGCGACGCGACGAGGTCTTCGTGCATCAGGCGTCGGAACTCCTCGTCGAACTCGCGGTCCTGCGGCTGGTGATAGGCGGACGGAAACAGCCGACGCAGCCGATCGTCGCCCGCCGGTGCGGTCAACAACGAGCGCAGTTCGTCGAGCAGTCTGTTGATCAGGTCGCGCTCCTCGATGTCGAGGTTGATCCGGAACCCACGCCGGGTGCGCTGCACCGCAGGCTTGGGAGGGCGACCGAGCATCAGGCGTCGTCTCGTTGCATCGTCGCCCAGAGGCCATGTTCGTGCAGCCGGAACACGTCGAGCTCGGCTTTCTCGCGCGTTCCATTGGAGACCACGGCTCGGCCCTTCTCGTGGACATCCATCATCAAGATCGTGGCCTTTTCGAGGCTGTAGCCGAACAACTTCTGGAACACGAAGGTGACGTAGCTCATCAGGTTGATCGGGTCGTTCCAGACAAGCACGATCCACGGAGTGTCCGGCGCGATCGCCTCGTTCTGTTCGGGTCGATTCACCACGAGCGGAGCGGCAGCGGGAGACATCACCCCCATTCTCGCGCCGTCAGCGGCAAACGCACCATCGATCGGCCTACGCCAACCACGCAGCGATCCGTCGAGCACACGTCGTGACTTCGGTCGCGAGAGAGCAAGGGACCGCCACGGCGCGTAGTGTGAAGCCATGTCCGTCGGCTCCCGCCCTCTCGTCCCGTCGCGGCTGGCGCCGGGCGGCGTCGGTCACGGAAGCCGGCGTACCCCCACCACGGTGATCGGTGGGTACATCGCACTCACCAAGCCCCGAATCATCGAACTGCTGTTGATCACCACTGTGCCGACGATGATCTTGGCCGAGGGCGGCTGGCCGGCGACAAAGCTCGTCCTCGTCACGCTGCTCGGTGGAACCCTCGCTGCCGGTGGTGCGAATGCAATCAACATGTACGTGGATCGAGACATCGACAAGCTGATGGTCCGCACCCAGGGTCGGCCACTGGTGACGGGCCTGATCGAACCACGAAACGCGTTGATCTTTGCGTGTGTGTTGCAGGTGCTGGCGTTCGCGGTGTTGTGGACCGGAGCCAACTTCTTGTCGGCCTGCCTGGCACTGTCGGCCGCGCTGTTCTATGTGTTCGTCTACACCCTGTGGCTGAAGCGAACCAGTACGCAGAACATCGTGATCGGCGGCGCTGCCGGGGCAGTACCGGTCCTGGTCGGATGGTCGGCAGTTCAGAACAACGTCACCTGGACCCCGATCCTGCTGTTCGTGATCATGTTCTTGTGGACACCGCCGCACTTCTGGGCCCTGGCGATCCGTCACATCGACGACTACCGGGCCGCCAACGTGCCGATGCTGCCGGCCGTTGCGCCGTTGCCTCAGGTGCTTCGCCAGATGCTCGCCTACACGGTCGCAATGGTGGCGTGCACGCTCTTGTTGATCCCTGTCGGCGAACTCGGTTGGGTCTACGGAATCGGTGCGGCGCTACTCGGTGGACTGTTCATCTACGGAACGTGGGCTCTCAGCCGCAACCCCGACCCCCAGAAGGCGATGCGGTTGTTCGGATACAGCATCAGCTACGTCACGCTCCTGTTCGGTGTGTTGACGCTGGACGTGTTCGTCCAGAACGGCTTCTGAGCGAGGGCTTGGCGCTCCCTCGGCGCCAGAGTTCGCCGAAAAACTTTCCCCGCAGCGGGCTGAGATTTCGAACGATGGTGGGCGCTGTGGGTAATGTCGGAGAAAGAACGGATCCAAAATCTGAGCCCTTCGGCGTTCGCCCGCGCACGTTACGAGGCGTTTGAAATGAGCTGTTGCCAATGACCACAATTGATACCGCACCACACGCAGCCGCGATCAGCACATCGGACAGCTCCGGTGACTCGATCATCGCGACGATCGGGCAGTGGATCACCACCAGCGATCACAAACGGCTCGGGCGGATGATGATGGGCTCCGGCCTCCTCGCACTGCTCGGGATCGCCGGGATCGGCGCCGTGCTCGGTTTCGAGCGAGCCGACACCGGATCATCGTTGGTGCAGCGTGACGTGATCGAGCAATTGTTCGCGATCAACCGTGTCGGCCTGGCCTTCTTCGTGGTGCTGCCACTCATGCTCGGCCTCGCCGTCGCCGTCGTGCCCCTTCAACTCGGTGCCCGCTCGTTGGCCTTTCCCCGTCTGGCGACTGCTGGTTTCTGGGCCTGGTTCTTCGGCATGGCCCTGGTCATCGTGTCGGTAGCGGCAAACGGTGGGCCCGGTGGCGGGGCGTCCAAGTACGTCGCGCTGTTCATCTCGTCGTATGGCGTGATGTTGATCGGGCTGACCGCAGTCGCAGCCTCGCTCGGCACAACCGTCCTCACCACTCGGGCACCCGGAATGAACATGCGGCGCGTGCCTTTTTTCTCGTGGTCGGTACTGGTCAGCGCACTCGGGTTATTGCTGGTGCTGCCGGTCGCGATCGGTACGGTCATCTACCTCTACGTCAGCTATCGCTACAACCGCGTGCCATTCGGCGGCAACGACGGACTCCTGCGGTTCGGCCCTGGCGACGACGGCACCACCTCGGCCAACTGGCTCGGATTCTCGCTCACCCAGCCGACAACGTTCATCTACGTTCTACCGGCGATCGGATTTTTCGCCGAACTGATCCCTGTCACGGCCCGCAAGCGGATGCCCAAGCGTGGATTCATGCTCGGCGGGCTTTCTCTCGTGGGTGTAGCCGCCTTTGCGGGGGTCACCCAAACACACCCGACCCTGCCGTGGAGCGGTTCGCAGGTTTATCTCAGCGACCTGTTCGGGGACAAGATCGGCTACATCATCAACTACGGCTTCTTCATGGTGCTCCCGATGCTCGGCGCGCTCGTTGTACTGCTGCTCGCGCCACTGGCGTTCGTCGGTAGCAAGCCGAAGGTGAACGTGTCGATCCTGTTCGGCTTCTTCGGCCTGGGGATGATCCTGATGGGCATGCTCGGCGCCATCGTCCATGGGGTCGAGGAACTGCAACTGATCGGAACCGTGTTCGAAGAAGGCGCCTACGTCTACATTTGCTATGGCGCCGTGCTCTCAGCCCTCGGCGGACTCGTGTACTGGGGACCCAAACTGTGGGGACGGCGGATCGACGAGAAGAAGGCCGCACCGTTCGCACTGCTTGGTGTCACTGCCACGGTCTTGGCCACGTTGCCTTACTACATCGCCGGGTTCGCCGATCAGCCTGCCGACTCCACGGTCTTCGACTACAGCGGCCCCCAGAACCTGTGGAACACCTTGGTCGGCGTCGGCCATGCGCTGATGGTCGTGACGGTGCTTGGTTTCATCGGTCTTGCCGTGCAGAGTTTCCGCAGGGGCGACGCTGCCGGCGACGACCCGTGGGACGCGCAGACTCTCGAATGGGCAACCTCGTCACCACCGCCGATCGACAACTTCTTGGTGCTTCACACCGTGGCCTCGCCGGAGCCGCTGCTCGATCTCAAGCCGGCGCCTGCAGAGTCCGAGACGTCCGCTGATTCGTCATCTACATCCAGCAAGGGGAGTTCCTGATGCTTGCGCTCCCACCTGGTCCCGAGCCTGTCGCTCGGCGTCAACTCTTCATCGGAACGGCACTCATCTGCGTTGCCGGTGCCGCGCTCATGGGCGGAATGCTCGGGATGTGGCTTCGCTTCCGCGACGCTGCGATTGCGCTCCCGGATGGTCGTTGGCTGCCGAAGGGCATCACCGTGCCCGAGGTTGCCAGCAACATCATGCTGCTCGGTTTCATCGGCGTCGGTGTCTTTGCCCAGTGGGCCGTGTACTCCGCACGCCGCGACGACCGCAAGCACGCCAGCATGGCGCTCGCACTCACGGCTTTGATGGGTCTGGCCATCCTCAATGCGCAGATCGCGGTGTACGTCCAGATGGGTGTCGAGATCCGAGCCATCGACGACAACGGGTACGGGGTGATGTTCTACGCCGTTACCGGAACGTTCCTGGCGTTGCTCATCGCCGGCATCGTCTTCTCGCTCGTCACCGCATTCAGATACCTCGGAGGTCGCACGACCCAACGAGAGATCGTCACCGCCCACGCCATCTACTGGTACTTCGTCGCTGCAGCGTTCACCATGCTGTGGTTCGTGGTCTACGTCACAAAGTGAGCAGGTAAGCACAAGTGTTCACCACAGGTTCCAAACTCTTCATCGCAGCGAGCACGCTGGCAGTCGCCGCCACGCTGATTTTCGGCGGTATCCAATCTGGTGGTCCGCTGGGCACGCTCGGCCTGGTCGGCGCGGCGATCGGGCTCGTATTCATGACCGGGATGAACTTCTGGGTCCGTGACAGCAACGTGTCTTCGAAGGACC
>JANOEM010000633.1:0-7751 GCA_031413195.1 Actinomycetes bacterium | reverse complement strand
AGGAACGTTCACGGTGATCACCGGTCCGATCGGGTCCGGCAAGACGACCCTGCTGCGGGCGCTTCTCGGTATCGCCCATCAAGCCGATGTCACCGGCGACGTTCTCTGGAACGATCGAGTGCTGCACGACCGGGCCGCATTTCTGGTTCCGCCACATTGCGCGTTTTTGTCGCAGGTGCCGCAGTTGATCTCGGATTCCGTCGCCGACAACATCAGCCTCGGATCGATCGACGATCAACAGCTCGCGCTTGCGCTGCAACTCGCCGCGGTCGACGGCGACATCGACGAGATGCCCGAGGGTCTACTGACGACGATCGGTCCGCGTGGGCTCCGTTTGTCGGGGGGTCAGCGCCAGCGTGTTGCCACAGCTCGTGCGCTCGTACACGCGCCGGAACTGGTCGTGTTGGACGACGTATCGAGCGCACTCGATGTCGAAACCGAGATTCAGCTGTGGACCAATCTCGCCGCAGCAGGAATGACAGTCCTGGCCGTGTCGCATCGTGACGTCGCCTTCGATCGCGCAGATCAGGTGATTCGACTGGAAGCGGGTCGCCAGCGACTCTGACTGCGACCCTGACGCGCCTCTGGATGACGGTTGGCCTCAGTCGCGAGCGAGCGCCTTACGGTTCTTGAACTTCGACTTCAAGTAGTCTGCGTTCATCAAGGCGATCACGTCGATCGAGATGCTCTTCGGACACGCTGCTTCGCATTCACCGTGGTTGGTGCACGATCCGAAGTGCTCTTCCATCGTCTCGACCATCGATTCGGCCCGCTTGTAGCGTTCTGCCTGGCCCTGCGGAAGCAGGTTGAGGTGGGCGATCTTGGCCCCGGTGAACAGGTTTGCGGCACCGTTCGGACAGGCCGCGACGCAAGCGCCACAACCGATGCACTCGGCCGCGTCCATGGCCGCGTCGGCCACCGGCTTCGGGATCGGGATCAGGTTCGCGTCTGGTGCTCCGCCGGTCTGGGACGTGATGTATCCGCCGGCTTCGACGATGCGGTCGAAGGCGCCACGATCGACCATCAGGTCCTTGATGATCGGGAACGCGGTCGCACGCCACGGCTCGATGACGATGGTCGCGTTGCTCTCGAACTTGCGCATGTGCAATTGGCACGTCGCAGTGCCACGTTGCGGACCATGGGCCTGGCCGTCGATCATCAGCGAACACGTTCCACAAATACCCTCGCGGCAGTCATGGTCGAACACCACGGCTTCGCGGCCTTCGTCGATCAGCTTCTCGTTGAGGACGTCGAGCATCTCCAGGAAGGATGCTTCGTCGCTGATCGAGTCGATCAGGTAGCTCTCGAACTTGCCGGCCTGGTCGGGGCCGGGCTGACGCCAAACCGTGAGGGTGATGTTGGTCAGATGTGCCCCATGGGAGGCGGCGGGCGCGTTCACTTGTAGCTCCGGGTCGCGAGATGGACGGATTCGAATTCGAGTGGCTCGATGTTGCGGATGGACCCCATTGGATCGCCGGTCCACTCCCACGCCGCCACATGGGCGAAGTTCTCGTCGTCGCGACGGGCCTCACCCTCGTCGTCTTGGTACTCCGACCGGAAGTGGCCACCGCAGCTCTCCCTGCGCTCCAGCGCATCGCGGCACATCAACATGCCGAGCTGGAAGAAGTCGTCGACGCGGCCGGCCTTTTCCAGGGTTTGGTTTGTGCTCGTACCATCGCCGGTGACGCGTAGGTCCTTCTGGAACTCGTCGTACAGGGCTGGCAGTTCCGAGAGGGCCTTCTCGAGGCCCTGTTCGGTGCGCTCCATACCGCAGTAATCCCAGATGATGCGGCCGAGTTCGCGGTGGAAGTAGTCGGGCGAGCGTGTGCCCTTGATCCCGAGGTAGCCCGAGTATCGAGCAGCGGCTTCTTGTTCAGCCTGCTTGAACGCGGGATGATCGGTCCCCGGGATCGGCCTGTTGAGCATCGGCGCGAGCTCGTTGCCAATCGTGTACGGAAGCACGAAGTAGCCGTCGGCGAGTCCCTGCATCAGGGCCGAGGCACCAAGCCGGTTCGCCCCGTGATCGCTGAAGTTGGCCTCGCCGGCGCAGTACAGGCCAGGCACCGTGGTCTGCAGTTCGTAGTCGACCCAGAGCCCGCCCATCGTGTAGTGGCTGGCCGGGTAGATGCGCATCGGGGTTTCGTACGGGTTTTCGCCGGAGATCCGTTCGTACATCTCGAACAGGTTGCCGTAACGCTCTTGGACGACATCCTTGCCGAGCCGCGCGATAGCAGCGGCGAAATCCAGGTTCACACCGTTCTTCAACGGCCCGACACCGTGACCGGAATCGACCGAACGCTTCGCCGCACGCGACGAGATGTCACGCGGGGCAAGGTTGCCGAAGCTGGGATACAGCCGCTCGAGGATGTAGTCGCGCTCGGCCTCGGGGATCTCTGCAGCTGGCCGCTCGTCACCGACCGCGAGCGGCACCCAGACCCGGCCGTCGTTGCGCAACGACTCGCTCATCAGCGTGAGCTTGGACTGAGTCGGATCGCTTTGGGGAATGCAGGTCGGGTGGATCTGGGTGTAGCAGGGGTTGGCGAACATCGCACCCTTGCGATGGGCCCGCCAGGCGGCCGTGACGTTGCAGTTCATCGCGTTTGTGCTGAGGAAGAACACGTTGCCGTAACCGCCGGTGGCCAACACGACGGCGTGGGCGGCGTGGGATTGCAACTCACCGGTGAGCAAATCACGGACGACGATGCCGCTGCATCGGCCGTCGATGACCACGGTGTCGACGAGTTCGACCCGGTTGTACAGGGTCACGCCGCCGAGCCCGATTTGGCGGGCGAGTTGTTGGTATGCGCCGAGCAACAACTGCTGACCGGTCTGACCCCTGGCATAGAACGTGCGGCTGACCTGCGAGCCGCCGAAGCTACGGTTGTCGAGCAGTCCGCCGTACTCGCGAGCGAACGGCACCCCTTGGGCGACCATCTGGTCGATGATGTCGACGCTGACCTCGGCCAGACGATGGACATTACCTTCCCGGGCCCGGAAGTCGCCACCCTTGACCGTGTCGTAGAACAGTCGGTGCACACTGTCGCCGTCGCCGCGATAATTCTTCGCGGCGTTGATTCCGCCCTGGGCTGCAATCGAGTGCGCCCGCCGTGGCGAATCGTGGAAGGTGAATGCATCGACCTGGTAACCCAGTTCGGCGAGGGTGGCCGCAGCGGACGCGCCGGCAAGGCCGGTGCCGACGACGATGACCTTGAACTTTCGTTTGTTGTTGGGGTTGACCAACTTCATTTCGTCTTTGTAGGTGTTCCACTTGTCGGCCATCGGGCCGGCTGGGATCTTGGCGTTCAGTCGAGGATCGGCTGTTGTCGTCATCAGGTTTTGGCTCTCTCTTACGCGAAGACTGGCTCAGCCGACGATGCCGGCGAGGACGGCGACGGGGAAGGACACGTTGCCCACCACGACGACGGATGCGATCCCGACCGAGAGGTGGCGCCGCCACTTGTTGAATCGGGGGTTGTTGATCCCGAGGCTCTGGAACAGGCTCCAGACGCCGTGGAAGAGGTGGATTCCGAGTGTGATGTTGGCGAGGATGTAGAAGAGCGCGACCGGGACCCGTTCGAAGCTGCGTACCAGGTTCGCGTAGGCTTCGCCGCGCACAAAGGTGCCGTCCGTGCCGATGGCATTAGTCGTTCCCCAGGTGAGGTCGGCGAGATGCCAGACGATGAACAGGGCGACGATGATGCCCGACCACCGCATCGTTCGACTGGCGAAGTTGGCGACCTGGTAATCGCGCGGGGACTGGTACTTGACAGCCCGAGCATTGTGATTGACCCGGGTGAGGCCGTAAGCAGCGTGGATGTGCAGGACCACTGCGACGATCAACCCGATCCTTAAGAGCCACAAGAAGACGGTTCGCGGAAAGATCGGCACCAACAGATCGCGAAGGAACTCGGCGTAGTGGTCGAAGTCCTCGGCACCCAGGTACATCTTCAGGTTGCCGACCATGTGGGCCACGACGAAGCCGATCAACATGATCCCGGTGACGGCCATGACGTACTTCTTGCCGAGCGACGTGGAGTAGAGATCGAGCAGGAAGGGTTTGCGTTTCTTGGCCGTCATGGCGGTGCCGGTCACCGGGGCCCGCTTGGGGGAGATTGCCTGTGCCATCAGTTGGACGGCCTTTCGTTGATCGGATTTTTCAAGGCCCGAACAGGGCAACTACGACCGTAGTACCGCGATGACGAGGTTTGACAACTGATGAGACCAGAGCCACAACAGCAAACTTCGGGCAACGGGATCCGCTGCGCAGGGCGAGCCGGTGCCGGAAGGTTCGCCAGATCCGGTGCGGAGTCCCTACACTCTTGCCGTCTCCATCAACGGCCCGCACCCAGATGTGCGCGCCCCCACATAAGACCAGGTTCAACGTGTCAGGAATCCTCGCTGAAGGCGGCTATCAGGAATTCACGCTCAAGGGCGGCGAGTGGGCAGTTCTGTTCCTCTCCGTCGCTGCAGCACTCATTGCAATCGGAGTCGGCCTCTACCTCGCCAAGAGTGTGATGGCCGCCGATGCCGGTTCTCCGAAGATGCAGCAGATCGCCTTGGCGATCCAAGAAGGTGCATGGGCGTACCTGAAGCGACAGTTCAAGACCATTGCGGTCATCCTCATTCCACTCGCGATCATCGTGTTCGTCACCTCGACCGAGATCGTCAAGGCCGATGGTGAAACGGCACTCACCTTCGCCCAAGCCGGGCTGTGGCGCACCGTGGCATTCATCCTCGGATGTCTGGCCTCGGGCTTCACCGGCTACATCGGGATGACCCTGGCCACCCGCGGCAACGTGCGGACCGCTGCCGCCGCGTTGACCAACAGCATGCCGAGAGCGCTCGACGTCGCATTCCGAACGGGCGGGGTTGCGGGCATGTTCACCGTCGGTCTCGGCCTCCTCGGCGCAACCGTGATCATCATGGCCTTCCAGAACACGAGCGCGGTGATCCTGATCGGCTTCGGTTTCGGTGGCTCGTTGCTCGCGCTGTTCCTGCGAGTCGGTGGCGGCATCTTCACCAAGGCCGCCGATGTGGGCGCGGACCTGGTCGGCAAGGTCGAAGTCGGCATCCCCGAAGACGATCCGCGCAACCCTGCGACGATCGCTGACAACGTCGGTGACAACGTCGGCGACTGCGCCGGCATGGCCGCCGACCTGTTCGAGAGCTATGAGGTCACTCTCGTCGCCTCGATCATCCTCGGTGTCGCGGCGTTCAACTCAATCGGGGCGAACCCAGCCCTCGGCCTCATCTTCCCGCTGGCCGCACGCGCGATCGGCGTGGTTGCGTCCATCATCGGCATCTTCTTCGTGAAGGCCAAAGAGGGCGAAACCAACGCGCTCAAGCCGATCAACCGGGGCTTCCTCGTCGCCGGTTCGCTGACCCTGATCGGTACGTTCTTCGTCGCCCTGTTCTATGTTGGCAACGACCTCGGAAACGCCGGGTGGAAGTGCTTTGGGGCCGTGGCAATCGGATTGGTGCTGGCTCAAGGGATCAGTCGCCTCACCGAGTACTACACGGCAACTCACCACTCGCCCGTACAGGAAATCGCCCGAAGCGCAGAGACCGGTCCTGCGACTGCGATCCTGGCCGGAACGGCAAGTGGCATGGAGAGCTCGGTCTACGCCGTGCTTGCGATCGCGATTGCGATCGCCTCTTCGCTCGTCCTCGGTGGCGGCAACCTGCAGTTCTCGTTCTACCTGGTCGCGTTGACCGGCATGGGAATGCTCGCGACAACCGGCATCATCGTCTCCGAGGACACATTCGGCCCAGTCAGCGACAACGCTGCCGGGATCGCCGAGATGTCAGGCGAGTTCCATGGTGAGCCGCAGAAGATCATGGTCAGCCTCGATGCCGTCGGCAACACGACCAAGGCCGTCACCAAGGGCTTCGCGATTGGTTCGGCAGTCATCGCCGCGGTCGCGCTGTTCGCGAGCTTCATCGAAACTGCGGTCAACGAGACCCAGACCAGGGACGTCATCGATGCTGCGCTGAAGACGTCACGAGGCGTGTTCGACCTCCTGCCGATCAACGTCGCCGACCCGAAGGTGTTCATTGGTTTGCTGATCGGCGGCTCGGTACCGTTCCTGTTCAGTGCGCTCGCGATTCGGGCCGTTGGCAGAACCGCTGGTGTCGTTGTGCAGGAAGTTCGCAAGCAGTTCGCAGATGGCAAGATCATGAGCGGCGAGAAGGAGCCCGAGTACGGCCCCGTCATCGACATCTGCACCGAGGCCTCGCTTCGTGAACTTGCGACACCGGCGCTGCTTGCAGTACTCACCCCGGTCGTCGTCGGCTTCGGGATCAACTTCTTTGCCCTCGGCGCTTTCCTCGCGGCGGTCATCCTGGTCGGCCAGTTGATGGCGAACTACCTGTCAAACGCGGGTGGTGCGTGGGACAACGCCAAGAAGTACATCGAGGACGGCCACCACGGCGGTAAGGGCAGCGACCCCTATCGGGCCGCCGTCATCGCCGACACCGTCGGCGATCCGTTCAAGGACACCGCCGGTCCGGCGCTCAACCCGTTGATCAAGGTGATGAACCTCGTCTCGCTGTTGATCCTGCCTGCGATCATCAGCCTGCAGGACAACGACGGTGCGCGGTACTCCATCGCCGCCGCGGCTCTGGTGGTCCTGATCGGTGCGGTCGCCTTCAGCGCTCGCCAGAAGGTCGACATGGGTAGCTCGACCGAGGTCAGCGCCGCCGAGTTGCGATAGTCGATTTCGATCTGCCGAAGCCCGGGCCTGGTGCCCGGGCTTCGGTCGTTTTCGGGGCTAACCTCGCCACTCGTGCTTGCTTTGTTCGACATTGAATCCTGGCTCCAAAACGGGGGCATCCTTCTCCTTGCATTGATCGTTTTCGCGGAGTCAGGACTGTTCATCGGCTTCTTCCTGCCGGGCGATTCGCTCCTTTTCCTCGCCGGCTTCTACACCGCGACGGAAGGCGATTACCTCCCGTCGCTGCCGGTCACCGCCCTCGTCGTCTTCGTGGCCGCAGTGCTGGGAGACCAGGTCGGTTACCTGTTCGGACGCAAGGTCGGGCCAAGCCTGTTCGACCGTCCGAAGTCTCGGTTCTTCAAACCCGCCCATGTCGACAAGGCGCATTCATTCCTCGAAAAGCATGGTCCGAAGACCATCGTGATGGCCCGCTTCGTCCCGATCGTACGCACCTTCGCCCCAATCGTCGCTGGTGTCGGAAAGATGCATTACCGCACCTTCGTCACGTTCAACATCATCGGCGCCTTCATCTGGGGCGTCGGAATCACGACGCTCGGGCACTTCCTTGGCCAGGTCGAATGGGTCAAGAACAACATCGAGATCGCCAGCATTGTGATCGTCTTCGTGTCGATCCTGCCGGTCGTGTTCGAACTCATCAAGCATCGCCGCGAAGCCGCCAAGGTCGCCGAAGACATCGTCCATGATCTACAGGACGAGCAGGACCAGCAACCGATCGAGTGAGCCGGCGCCGGCAAGCGAGACTAAGCGCTGTCGTCGCACTCGGCGACGAAGTCGATCAGCCGCTCGACGGCACCGACGAGTTCGGGACGGAGGTCGGCGTAGGTCCTCACTCGATTGCGGAGGCGAGGCCAGAACGTAGCGAGATCGGTTCCGAGCGCCTTGCACATGCCTTCCTTCCACGGTTGGCCGCGCGGAATGTCGGGCCACTCGGCGAGGCCGAGCACCTTGGGCCGGATGCCCGCCCAGACGTCGACGAATGGATGACCGGTGATCAGCACGTTCGGGTCGCGTACCTCG
>JANOEM010000632.1:0-6445 GCA_031413195.1 Actinomycetes bacterium | reverse complement strand
ATGGGATCGACTGCGTTCGCCACCGAGACCGGCTCCACGGCAGCACCAATCGATCTCGACGCCGCTCAGGTCGACCCGCTGGCCGGCTCGAACCTCGATGCGCTCCAGGGCGAGGAAGCCGTCCAGGAGTTGGTCGACTCCGGCACGCTCGACACTGTTGCAGCTGACGTCGGAATGGAACCCGACGAACTCGTGGACGAACTCCGCGACGACTCGTCGCTCTTTCTCACCGACGACGGTGAACTCGGCTATGCCGATGCCATCCCGCTCGATGTTGGCGATCCCGCCGTATCCGAGCCCGTTGCACTTCCGCTCGGAACGGATGCGTCGGCGCTGAGTTCGACGCCGTCCTCGTCACTGGTCCTGTACCTCGACTTCGACGGGCACAGCACGAACGATCCGTATTGGGGCCTGATCGAATCCGCACCCTTCGATCTCGATGGTGTGCCGGCGTCGTTCTCGACGATCGAACAGGCGGTGATCGCCGAGGTGTGGCAGCGAGCCAGTGAGGACTTCGCGCCGTTCAATGTCAACGTCACCACTGTCGACCCCGGGGTGGAGGCGCTCCGCAAGTCCAGCTCAAGCGACGCAAGTTACGGCCAGCGGATGGTGATCAGCCCGACGAACTTCGTTGGATCCGGTGTGCTCGGTGTGGCCTTGCTCGACGTGTTCGCGTCATCGCAGGATCGGCCGGCGTTCGTGTTCAGCAGCGGCGCCTCGACCAAGACGATCGCGGAAGCGGTGTCGCACGAGGCCGGCCATGCGCTCGGCTTGAGTCACGACGCAACGTTCGCGTCGCCGAGCTATTACAACGGGCACGGCCTCTGGGCGCCGATCATGGGCCGGAGCATTTCGGCCACGAAGCCGGTCACGCAGTGGTCGAAGGGCGAGTACATCGACGCGAACAACACCGAGGACGACCTCACCGAGATTGCCGGGTACATCGGCTACCGCCCCGACGACCAGGGGGCCGCTCCGTGCACGGCGACCGTCGTTGGAAGCACATCCACGACCGGTGGGACCATCGGAACAACGGGTGATCGCGACACCTTCGTCGTCGATGTCGGCGCCGGAAATCTTGCGGTCACATTGCGCCCTCCACCCGGAACCGAAACGTGGTCCAATCTCTTCGCACGGGTCACCATCCGATCCAATGGCGGCGCAGCAGTCGCCTCCGGTACTGCCTCCGCCCCCACGTCGTGGACGAGTGCAACGAGTGCAATCGTGCCGGCCGGCAGGTATTCGATCGAGGTCGAACCCCTCGGATGGCTCGATGCATCCACCGGTTTCACCCCGTACGCCTCGCTCGGCGCCTACGAGTTGTCGGTCGCTGCCGTTCCAGGCACACCGGGACCCCAACCGGACTGTCGCTCGACGTTCACGCCGATGACGCCGACGCGACTGATCGACACCCGCAACCGCATTGGCGGATTTGGGCGCGTCGGAGCCGGGCGCCAGGTCGTGGTGCAGGTGACCGACGATGTGAACGTCCCGACGAATGCGACCGCGGCAGTGTTCAGCATCGTCGCTGTGAATCCGTCGGCGCCGGGCTTCCTGACGGCGTATCCGTGCTCGGCGAACGTGCCCGACACGTCGACGCTCAATTACGTCGGCGGCCAGACCGTCGCCAACAGCACGATCGTTGCCCTCTCGAGTGCCGGGCAACTGTGCGTCTGGACATACGCCGACACGGACATTCTCGTCGACATCACCGGTTGGATCGGCCCGAGCGGATCGTCGCGGCTCACACCGATCGGGCCCACCCGGGTCGTCGACACCCGTTCGGCAGTCGGTGGAGTGCGTCTCGGCGCCGGTGCCACGATGGCCGTCGATTTCAACGGTGTGGTGCCGGCCGGCTCCACTGCGGTGGCGTTGAACGTCACCGCGGTCAACGCGTCGGCAGCGGCCTTCCTCACCGTGTTCCCGTGCAACGGGGCCGTTCCTACCACCTCGACCATCAACTATGTCGCCGGTGAGGCACGGCCGAACAACACCATCGTCGGACTCGCCGGTGGCAAGGTGTGCATCTACAGCTATGCGTCGACCGACGTGCTCGTCGACCTCGTCGGATCGTTCGGCCCGACCGGCCTCGCCTACCAGCCGACTGCACCCGTACGTGTCATCGACACCCGCCAGTTCCGGCCTCCACTGATTGCCGGCGAAGCGGTCGCCTACAGCGTGTCGGCGCCGGCCCTCGCGGGAACCCAGCCCGGCGCGGCGTTCGTGAACGTCACGGCCGCCAACCACACAGCACCGGGATACGTGACGACCTACGACTGTGGCGTGCGACGTGATACGTCGACGCTCAATCAACAGGTCGGCCAGGCCACGGCCAATGGGGCGATCATCCCGCTCTCCGGCCTGCAGTCGTGCGCGTGGACATACGGCGGCGGGGATCTCATCGTCGACCTCAATGGTTGGTGGGTGCCATGATGCGCTGCCCGGCTACCGTGGCCGCCTGATGGATCACCACCCGAAGTTCGAGCACAGCCGGTTCATCGGCGACAAGCGCACCCAGTTCGTGTACGACCTCGATGCGTGGGACGACCCGGCGATCATTGATGAAATCGTCGCCGAGGGTGTCGGGCTGAGCTTCGGGCCTGACACGCTCGCCGAGGCGCGCAATCGGGGCTACAAACTGGCCACCGTCGGCGCCCATCGTCGCCTTCGCAAGCCCCGCGCCTGAGGAGTTGACGTGCCCGGGATGAACGAGCGGTTCGTCTCGAACGGCCTGTCGTTGGCGTGCCACATCGCCCGCCCGTCCGGGGCCATTCTCGACGGACCTGCGGTGATCATGTGCCACGGGTTCCCGATCGCCTCGCTCGACGCTGAGCGCTCGGGGGGGACGTTTCCCCAGCTGATGGACCGCACGGCGAACGAACTCGGTTGCGTCGCGATGACGTTCAACTTCCGCGGGTGCGGCAAGAGCGACGGCGACTTCTCGCTGCAAGGGTGGGTCGACGACCTCCGCAATGCGATCTCGCACCTCGTCAGCACGCACGAGCCGAGCGGCGTCATCCTGCTGGGCACGAACACCGGCGGTTCGATCGCGATCTGTGTGGGTGCCGACGATCCCCGAGTTGTGGCCGCCGGCCTGCTGAGCCCGCGGGCCGACTTCGACGACTGGGCTGAGCATCCGCGTCGATTCCTCGATCACGCCCGTGAGATCGGAGCGATCCACAACCGCCAGTTCCCGCCGTCGGTTGAGGAATGGGCCCGTGAGTTCCGCCGTTTCCGGCCTGTTGCGTCAGCGCGTCGGTTCGCTCCCCGACCGATGCTGGTGATGCACGGCGAGGATGACGACAGCGTGCCGGTGTCCGATGCCCGCCAGCTGGTCACTGCCCACGGCAGCGCGGAGCTGAGCCTGTTCGAAGGCGCCGGCCACCGGCTCCGCCACGACCCACGGGCAGTTGCCGTGCTGTTGGGCTGGCTCGATCGGATGCGATCGGCGCACGTCCATCCGTCGGCCGAGCGGGTGTGAACTCGCCGGCTGTACGTCAGAGCTGGCTGCGGTGCCAGTCGTATGCCGTCTGAATGATCTCGTCGAGCCCGTACTTCGACTTCCAGCCGAGCGTCTGCTCGGAAAAGGTGGGGTCGGCAAACGTCGCGACGGGGTCGCCTGGGCGGCGATCGACGATGTCGTAGGGGACGGACTCGCCCGTGAGTCGTTCCGTCGCTCGGATGACATCCAGAACCGACGAGCCGACCCCAGTGCCGAGATTCAACTCGGCGGTCGGCCCGCCGTTGGCCAAGTAGTCGAGCGCCTTCACGTGCGCGTCGGCGAGATCATCGACGTGGATGTAGTCGCGGATGCACGTGCCGTCGGGGGTGTCGTAGTCGTCGCCGAACACCTGGAGACGGCGATCGCCGAGCAGGAGCGCCTTCATGGCGAGTGGAATCAGGTTGACGCTGTAGGTCCAGTCTTCGCCGATCCGCGAGTCGAAGCTCGCGCCGGCGGCGTTGAAGTAGCGAAGGCTGGCTGAACGGATGCCATGTGTGGTGCCGTACCAGCGCAGGATCCGCTCGACGGTTGCTTTGGTTTCGGCGTACACGCTTTCCGGGCCGATCGGCGCTGATTCGGTCACGGGCACCTGGTCGGGCGTTCCGTACACCGAGCACGACGACGAGAACACGACCTCCTTCACCCCTGCCGCAAGGCAGGCTTCCAGCAGTTCGACCGTGCCGGCGACGTTGTTCCGCCAGTACTTCGCCGGCGACACCATTGATTCACCGACCGACTTGTAGGCGGCGAAGTGGACAACTTGGGTGATGTCGCATTCCTTGCATGTCGAGACGACGAGATCGTGATCCGTGATGTCGCCGACCACCAGCGGCGCATCGACCACCGCGTCCGCTCGGCCGAGTTCGAGCGAGTCAAGGACGACAACCGCTCGCTTTGCTTTCTGGAGTGCACGAACCGTGTGAGAGCCGATATAACCGGCTCCGCCGGTGACGAGGGTGGTCATGAAGCAAGTGAAACACATCTTGGATGATGCAGACGCCTGCGAGCGTGGTTTCATTTTCAACGGTGCTGAGAGAATTCCGCTCTGCGGTGTGACGGTGATCGTCGCTCGTAGTGCGGCGTTCGGCCGTGAGGTTCCCGTCGCTGGGAGTCATTTGGTGCCGAGCCAGGCGTCCACTCGGTCCCGTTCGGTTGAACTCGTGAACATGATGAAGTCCATCGGCGTCGACCACGTGGCCGGAAGACGCCGGAGTACGTCGGCCGCCCGGAACTTCATGAGTACCTTCCCGACGGCTGCGAGGGCACGGTGGCGCGCTCGGAACTCGGCGTCGGTACCGAGGCGTTCGATGCTTGTGGCCAGAGTGCCCGACCTGAACCGGGTTGTGAGGCCCAGGTCGGCCGACCACTGTGTGATCTGCCGGGCGGTGACGAAGTTCAGTGAGTTCCAGACATCGCTTGACGAGATGGACGCCGGAAGGACCCTGCCCGTGGTAGCCGGTCGCCCGGGAATCAATGGAAGCCCGAAATGTGGCTCGAACGGAACGGAGTAGTTCGGGCAGCTGTGGATCATGACACCAACCTCGCTCAGGACGCCACGCATCGAGCGCAAGGCAGCGACCGGGTCAGCGATGTGCTCGAGCACGTTGTTGGAGAAGATCAGGTCGAAGCGACCATGCACTCCAGGATCGAGCTCGGCGGCGCCAATCGGCAGAAGATCGTGCTGGGAGCCAGCGTCGAGAGCGACCAAGGCAGCGAGCGTCTCGTGCTCCTGGAAGCCGAGGCCTGCAGGTTCGAGTGCGGTGACGTCGACTCCGCGGCTGGAGAGATACGCACTCGTGAGGCCGAGACCAGCCCCGACGTCGAGAACTCGGGCTCCGGGGTCGAGATCGAGCCCGGACAGGATCCGAAGTGTCTGAGCGACCTCGCCGAGGGCAGCCGAGACCCGCTTGGACAGGTCATCGTGCTCCCATCCAGATGTTTCAGCAAGGTGATCGATCGTTGTCGAATCCCTGAGGCGAAGGGAAAACTCTTCGAACGACTCGTCTGTTGGGCCGGGGAGGGGTGTCACGGGGGACCTTTCAGGTGCGGAGCACCAACACGGCACGACGTTCATGCTCTTCCTCGAACGCCTCGCCGGCATCCGCCAGGCCGACGTCGACGCGCGCGTGTTGTGGCCCGAGGTGCGGCAGTTCAACACGACGTTGACCGGTGCGTGTGTCCTCGACGACTACGTGGTCGGCGTGGGTGTGCTCGGCGCGATCGAGCGCATGTTCTCCGACATCTCCAGTTGGATCGGCAACGCCGTCGTCGCGCACGGCTGGCTGAGCGAGGAGCGCCTCGTGCACTACCGTTTGCACCAGGAACTCGACGTGCGGCACTCGGAGGACTTCTTCGACGTGCTGCGCCCGTTGTGGTCGAGCGGCCGCGACGAGCGCTATCTGGTCGAACAGGGCCTGCGCCTGGGCGCGAGTGCGTTCGACGGGCTCTACCGCGGACTGTGGCACGGGCGCGCGCGACGTTGGTTGCGCGAAGCGTGAGCGGCGCGCGCTTCACGGTCGAGTTCGTGCCGCACTCCGCGCGCGCCGAGGTCGCGGGTGCGTTGCGTGCGCTCGAACGCGGCGTGTCGTACCCGCTCGGCGACGACGCCTTCGAGCTCGACCACGGCGACGATCCGTTCGCGTTCGTCGATCGACTGGGAGAGGCGCACACGTTCGTGCTGCGCGAGGGCGGCGAAGTCGTGGGTACGGCGACGGCCGTTCTGCGGAACGTGCCGGTCGCGGGTGAGACCGTTCGCGCCTGGTACCTGTGCGACTACAAACTCGCGGCGAGCGCGCGCGGCGGGTCGGGCGCGCGGCTGTTGCTCGGAGCGCTCGCCGATCACGCACGTGCGCTCTGTCCGCGCGGCTACGCGGTCTCGATGGACCCCGTGGACGCGAACAACCGCCTCGTGCTGCTGGCGCGGCGCTTCTTCGGGCGCGAGGC
>JANOEM010000631.1:0-5044 GCA_031413195.1 Actinomycetes bacterium | reverse complement strand
GGGCTGCATTGCGGCCGGGCTGCTCGGCCACATCTACCTGCTGCAGGCCCTGCGCCGCGGCCCGGACGATGCAGCGCTGAAAGAAACGTATAACGCTGTCTATGGCGCGCTGGCGTTTGACACTTGAACGCTGGGCTCATCTGAACACGCACCACTCGGGCCGATTGCGCTTCATGGTCGTCGTAGCCGGATGGTTTGCTGCATTCAGGCACGTCATCGGATCGGGCTTCCGTTGGCGTCGATGACGAACCAGTTGGAGCCGATGCCCTCGCGGTACACGACGGCAGCGAGGAGTGATGTGTGTTTGATCGACATGAGGGATTGTTCCTTGTTGATGAGAGATGATGCATGGAGTTTCGTGAGCGATTCCCGGCGATGACGGGAAGGGCTCCTGGGCTGTCGAAGCAATCGCTGGCGTCAGAGGGATCGCCGTGTGCGTGTCCTCGGACGAACGGTCGCCGGTATGACTTCGACACCGATGCATCTCGCCGAGACGCCGAGATGACGGGTGCCGACACGCAGCGGCGGCTCCAGGCGCGCGACGATGGCCGCTTTTCGGCGTCTCGATCATGTGTGCCGGTGTTGCGGTCGCATGACGCCATCAGCGAGGCGTGATGCTCCGGGTGTCATTTCCCCCAATCATGCAAGGAGCACGATCCCATGACACTCGCTACCGAACAAACCATCGCCGCCGAAGCCGAATGGCTGGAGCGGTGGGCCGCCGGGCCAACCGAACCGCAAGGTGAACCGCTACGCACCGGCGCACCAGCCCCCGATCTCACACTCCTCGACCACGCAGGCACGCCGCGCCACCTCTGCGAGTTCTGGGCCGACGGGCCTGCGTTGCTCATGTTCTGGCGACACTTCGGATGCGGATGTGGATTCGAACGCGCTGAACGATTGAACGCAGAGATCGCCGACTACCGGGCGGCCGGAATCACCCCGGTGATCATCGGGCAGGGTGAGCCGGCTCGAGCCACCGTCTACCGCGATGAGTACCACCTCGACTGCACCATCTTGTGCGACCCCGATCACGATGCCTACCGGGCCTACGCGATCGGGCACTGGAGCATTGAGCGAGTGCTTCCCGACGCGCCGTCGCAGTTCTGGGACCATCCCCGT
Source organism: Actinomycetes bacterium (assembly GCA_031413195.1). Taxonomy (GTDB): domain Bacteria; phylum Actinomycetota; class Acidimicrobiia; order Acidimicrobiales; family Ilumatobacteraceae; genus WLMZ01. The sequence continues at coordinate 3,922 of JANOEM010000631.1, read as the reverse complement.
GCCGCCGGTGTCGACTTCCAGACCGAGCGTCGCCAACAGGGCCGCCCGCTCGTCGATGACCCGTGGCGTGCCGTGAGCGAGTTTGTCGTCGGAGCCAACGGTCTGGTGCGCCTCGCCTACACGTACCAATACTGCGAGGACTACCCGAACCCGCAGCTCCTCATCACCGCAGCGCAGATCAGCCGCGCTCAGCACGGCTCGAACTGAAACGCGCGGGTATGCAACCGTCATCGAATCGACCCATGCTGATCCTGATCGCCGGGCCATACCGTTCCGGCACCAACGATCACCCGGCACATTGGACGACAACCTTCGTTTCCTCGAATCGGTCGCACCGCCGATCTTCGACGTCGGTCACATCCCGATGATCGGCGAATGGGTTGCACTGCCCATCATGAACCAGCTCGGTTCCATTGTCGGCGATGACCGGTCGCTCGAGATCCTGACCCCGACCGCGGAGCTGCCGGGTTCGTCAGCGGGAGCGGACAACGACGTGCGAATCGCAAACCAACTCGGGATTCCTGTGTACACCCGAGTGGCGGAGATTCCCTCACACCGAGACGCCGGCGCCCAGTGACTCGAACTGCAACACTTCACGCCATGCCAGTGCTCACGCTCAACGACCTGGTCGCTCTCGAAACGAGGGTCTGGAACGCACTCCAGGTCGGCGATGCGAACGCAGATGCTGAACTCCTCGCAGACGACTTCCTCGGGGTTTATCCCACCGGGTTCGCCAGCAAGGCCGACCACGTCGACCAACTCGGTCACGGACCGACCGTCGAACGCTTCGAGCTCATCGACGCAAGGATGACCGTCCTGAGTTCCGATCACGTTCTGCTCTCATACAAAGCCTCCTTCCAACGACCGCCCGCCGACAGTTCAGACGATCAATCGATGCTGATCTCATCACTGTGGTCGTGGCGTCAAGGTCGATGGTGCAACACATTCAGCCAAGACACACCCACCTGACGTGATGGTCGTTTCCTCGATCGAGACCGAACGATTGGTGCTGCGTCCACTTCGTGTGAGCGACGCCGACGAGATGGTGGCAGTGCTCGCCGACCGTTCGCTGTACGAGTTCACCGGCGGCGAACCGCCAACGGTGAGCGAACTCGTGGAGCGGTACCGCCAGCAGACCGCTGGGCCTGGAACGCCCGGCGAGCATTGGTGCAACTGGGTCATTCGGGTGAGTAGCGGTGGGCATGCGATCGGGTTCGTGCAGGCCACGGTCACAGACAGCGCAGCAGATCTCGCCTGGGTGCTCGGCGCACAAGATCAAGGACGCGGTTTCGCCACCGAAGCCGTCCGGGCGGTGCGCGATTGGCTTACCGAGATCAACGTGCGTCGCGTGCAGGCCCACATTCATCCAGATCACGAAGCGTCCCAGGCGGTCGCGCAGCGGATCGGAATGGTCCGTACCGGTCAGTGCGATGAAGAAGACGAGGAGATCTGGGCCGCTGTCACCGACGATGACGGTCGATCGTTGAGCCTCCCATCGGCCCGATGACGGATCGCCGGATCACTGCCGAGTCCAGCGCCGGGCAGAGAAACGAGGAAACAGTCCAATGACTCGAATCCGACATTCACACCGCCACTGCCGCAGAGGTCGTCAGGTCTCTGGCAGACCACCACGTGTCACCCCAGGTTCTGGACAGGAAGCACGTCTGACATGAAGGCTGTTGCATACAGGACCCCGGGACCACTCGACCGCAAGGACGCGTTCGTCGACGTCGAGCTTCCTACACCCGAACCAAGAAGTCGCGACCTCCTCGTCGAGGTGCAGGCCGTTTCCGTCAACCCGGTCGACTACCAGGTTCGGTCCAGCACCGGGCCTGACGAAGGAGAGGAGTGGAAAGTCGTCGGCTGGGATGCTGCCGGCGTCGTACGGGCGATTGGGTCGGAGGTGACGCTGTTCCAGCCCGGAGACGAGGTCTACTACGCCGGCTCCATCGATCGGTCGGGGAGTTACGCACAACACCACCTCGTCGACGAACGAATAGTCGGCCGCAAACCCAGTACGGTTGACTGGGCAGCGGCGGCAGCGCTTCCACTCACGTCGATAACGGCGTGGGAAGCTCTCTTCCATCGGATGGACATTCATCGCCTCGTACCCGGTGCAGCGTCGGCGATCGTCATTGTTGGAGGAGCGGGCGGAGTCGGATCAGTGGCGATCCAACTTGCACGTCAACTCACCGATCTCACAGTGATCGCCACTGCCTCACGTGCCGAATCGGTGGCGTGGGCAACAGACATGGGTGCGCACCACGTGATCAACCACGCCAGACCCCTCGCACCCCAGGTCGCCGCACTCGGCATCGGCGCCCCAGCGTTCGTCTTTTCGACAACCCACACCGATCAGCACGCCGGCGACCTCGCCGAACTGATCGCACCGCAAGGCCGGATCGGACTCATTGATCATCTTTCCGACGTCGACGCGTTCTTCGACAAGTCAGTATCGATTCACCTGGAGCTCATGTTCACACGGCCACTCTTCAACACCACCGACATGTCCGAGCAACACAACCTGCTCAACGAGATCGCGCGACTCGTTGACGAAGGCACCTTGCGTTCGACCGAGTACCAACGATTCGCGCCGATCGATGCGGTCAACGTCAAACGAGCCCACTTCCTGCTCGAGAGCGGAGCCACCATCGGCAAGCTCGTACTCCACGGGTTCGGCGGGCCAACTACTTCGATCTGAAGAGTCGCGCCAGTAGCGACCGATGATCGGCGCACGGTTGGCGATCGCGACCGATCGCCAACCAGGAACCCCGGGCACCCACTCGCGTGGTCGGTCGAGAGTTGGCTGCCCGGAACGACCGCGGCTGATGTCGATCCGAGCGACCCGATCAGTTCACCAACGCGGATCCTCGTGAGGCGTTCTTCGCCATCGTGGACGACATCGCCTACGACCTAAGGCGTCCGGACTCCGGGGATGCACCTTCAATAACGCCAGCATCGAGTTCGATGACATGGACCACTCGGCGAGGATCCAGGCCCGTCAGTACCGGACATACCTCCTGGCGATCTTCACTGAGCTCGCAGAGGAGCTGTCCCCTGGGCGGGGAACTGTCCCGGGCGCACAACTCGCTGTCATCATCGACGGCTGCTCCACGAATGCCGCGCACCTGGGTCCCGACAGACCTGCAGCAGAAGGTCTCGCACTCGCCCGCACCCTGATCGCCGATGCCTGACAGACCGAAGGAGCCCGTCGCCCACGAGCAAGTCCTTATCGAGAGCCGGCCCGCGTGGGCGTCGTGGTGAGCGATCCATCTCCATCCGTCCAGTTCCTCGCCATGCTCGGTCGCCGAGCCGAATGAGCGACCGTCCCGTCAACTCGTACTGTCGGGTGGTGCACCAACGTTCGCGACGCTCACCATCAACCCGACCTTGGCAAAGGAGCGGCACGGCGTGCGACCAGGCCTCAAGTGGCTCGATAGACGTCGCCTCGGTGGTCGATGCGGAGCACCGTGACAGTTCGCTCGCTCTCATCGATTCGATACAGGACGCGGTAGCTCCCGCGGCGGGCGCTGTGGATGCCGGCGAGTTCGTTTCGCAGCTCGCGGCCGACACGACGAGGATTCTCGATCAGTGATCCGGTGATGAAGTCAATGACGGCGGCGCTGACCGCTTCGGGCAGAGTCTCGGCGACCGCACGCGCCGCTGGACGGGCGACGATCAGTTCGTAGCCTTCCTCGGTCACGACGGGGGCGAGGGCCGTAACGCTCGCACGGCGTCGATGCCTCTCTCCACGTCGCCGGCGGCGACCGCGGCTTCGGCTTCGACAAGCTCCTTGATCGCGTCATGGTCGCCGAGCAGTTCGAGGGTCTCTTCGAGACTGGCGAGATCGTCGGGGCTGACCAGTACGGCGGCAGGCCGACCATTGCGGGTGACCACGATGCGCTCCTGTTCGCGGTCGACG
>JANOEM010000630.1:0-3950 GCA_031413195.1 Actinomycetes bacterium | reverse complement strand
GTTTGGGTCGTTGTCCATTGTTTCCCTATTTCATTAAGATGGGGGCCGGCCCACCCGCAGCTGGGGTGGGCCGCCCCGACCACTCTTGATGACTAGATGTCTTGGACCTTGTCCTTGAACTCGGTGAAGATGAACGGGTTGGCCTCGACGACTGCGTCGATGTTGTCAGCCGTTGCAATGACCTGGTCGATGACCGTGCGGAACTGCGGTGTCTCGCCCCTGAGCGAAGCCAACACCGCGTTTGCCGCGATGAGTCCGGTTTCGGCCGACGAGTAGTACCTCGTCGCAGTCAGGAACGGGGTCTTCATCCAGCCGACCATCTCCTCATCGGCATCGGACGAGACGTGGATCACATCTTCCTTGCCCTGATCCTTCAGCCACTGCGAGATGCCGTTCGACATCGATGCCGAGTAGGCCACGACGATTCCGAGATCGGGGTGAGCCTGGAACGCCTTCTCGACCACCCCAACAGCTTGGGTTCGATCGAAGAATGCCTGCTCCCGAACCACGACCTCGAAGTCGGTGCCTTCGAGGGCCTTGTCGAGTCCCTCGTCGATCCGCTCCGAAAAGCCCTGACCGACCACACCCTGGACGACACAGACCTTGCCCGGTGTGGCGTTGGCCTTGAGGTACTCGCCGATCAGGCGGCCACCCTCGACGGAGTCGATCTCGGCTACGCCGACGAAGAACTCGTCGGCATCGCTCGGGCCGGGCCAGATGCAGTTGCCGACGGGCACTCCCTGCGCCACTGCCTTTTCTGCTGCGGCTCCTGCGGACTCCGCCGTGTTGGGCTGGATGACGAGACCGACGATCCCCTTGGCCAGGAAGGCCTCCGCTGCCGACAGTTCCTGCGCTGCGTCGTAGTTCACCTGGACCACTTCGAGCGTGTACGCGCTTCCTTCGAGCGCCTTGTACACACCGGTCGTGACACCCTTGGTGTAATCGTTGAGGCCGTTCAACGTCAGACCGATCAGGCCCTCGGTCGGTCCGACCGCTCCGCCCGTCGCGGCAGTCGTGCCCGCTGTCGTTTCTGCAGTCGTAGCGGCAGTCGTGGCGGCCGTGGTGTCAGCGGGCGCCGCTGTGGTGGACGCCGCTTTCTCCTCGTCGCTTCCGCAGGCGGCCAGTAGGCCACCGCCGACGACCAAACCGGCTGCCCCTTGCAGGAACCGGCGTCGCCCGATGTTGGAAAAGGACTCATTCATGTTGTTTTCTCCCCTTGTAGTGGATCAGTTGATAGTTGGATCATCAAGCACTTCGCCTGTGGCCATGGCGCCTGTTCGCTGAGCCCGGCCCGCGCGCACAGGCTTGGAGCCAGCCCGGCGTCGGCGAAGATCGCCGATTGCCGTGACCACGACGGCGAAGATCAAGACGCCGCCGAACACAGCGTCGTTCCAGTAGGTCTGGACGTTGTTGAAGGTCAGCGCTGATTGGACGACGGCGAGGAGTACCACGCCGACGAACGTGCCGAGAGGCGAACCGCGACCGCCAGCCAGTGTGGCGCCTCCCAGAACTACCGCAGCAATCGCTTGCAGGGCCAGTTGCGACCCGACTCGTGGATCGCCGGTCGAGATCCGGGCCATCGCCACGAGACCGGCAAAACCGGCAAGCGTGCTGGAGATGACGAAGCACAGCACCTTGGTCCGAGCGGTAGGGATTCCCGTCAGGTACGCGGCCTCCTCGTTCGAGCCGGTCGCGTAGACGTGCCTGCCGAAACGGGTGTACCGCATCACGAAGGCTGCGACCGTCACCACGATCAGGAAGAACCAGATCGGTGTCTGCAACCCGAACACGTCGGAACGGCCAAGCCATTCGAAACGCTCCCGCGCCGGTACGGGTGAGCTCTTCGCGATGCGCAAGGCCATCGAGGCGAAGAGGCTCGTGCCGCCGAGGGTGAGGATGAAGGGTGGGATCCTGAGACCGGCGACGAGCAAGCCCCACGTCAATCCGACGAGGGCACAGATGCCGAGCACCAGCACAACTGCCCAGAACTCCGAGCCGCCGTCGTTGATTCGAGTGGCTCCAATCACCCCCGCAAGAGCAGCCAGGGTGGCGACGGACAGGTCAAGTTGGCCGGCAGCGATGAGAAACGTCTGTCCAATCGCGATGATGCCCAGGACCGAGACCTGCAACAGCATGTTCTTGATGTTGTCGGTGCCGAGGAAGTTGGAGTTCTTGTTGTTCGTGTAGAGCGAGATCGCGATGATCGCAACGAGGAGCGGCGCGACGAATCGCACTGCGTCGGACCGCAGCAATCGCTGATTGAACGGCGCGCTCGCCGCCAACTGGGTCGGCGCGGTCACGTCGCCATCTCCAACTCGAGCAATCGGTGCTCGGTGGCATGAGCACCATCGACTTCACCCACGACGCGGCCGGATCGCATGACGACGACCCGATCGGCGACCTGACCGACCTCTTGGAAGTCCGTCGAGCAGACAAGCACCGCCGCTCCCGCATCGGCGAGCCGACGCAACTCCGCATAGATCTCGAACTTCGAGGCAATGTCGATGCCCGCGGTTGGTTCGTCGAACACCAAGACCCTGCTGTCGACACCCATCCAACGACCGATCATCACCTTCTGTTGATTACCACCAGACAAGGTGCCGACCGCGACATCGATCGTCGCCGTCTTGACATTCGCGCGTGGAGTGAGCGCTGCCGCCGACGATCGCACTCTGCGAGGTGTGAAGATCGGGCTCCGGCCGGCCGCTTGCTGACCGAGCACGATGTTGTCGGCGACGCTCTTGTCGAGCAAGAGACCCTGGCGCTTGCGGTCGGCAGGGAGAAAGGCGACACCGAGCGAGAGCGCATGCCGGCGACCGCGAACACGCTGCAGAACTCCGCGGTGATCGGCAACTCGAACCGAACCGGCACCCGGCTTGGCGCCACCCGATGCGAGCAGGGCGAGCTCGGACACGCCGGCGCCGACGCCGCCGGTGACAGCGACGATCTCACCAGCAGCGACCCCGATCGAGACGTTGTCGAGGCGGCCGGTGCTGACTTCGTCGATCTCGAGCGCAGGCAGCGAACCGGCGGAGTTGTTGGCTCGATGCACTCGGGTGATGTCGACGGTTCGACCGAACATCGCGTGAACGACTGAATCGGTGGTGAACTCGGTGGCGCTGCCTTGTGCAGCGACTGCGCCATCACGCATCACCGTGACGTCGTCGGCGACGGCGAACACCTCGTCGAGGTGGTGACTGATGAACAAGATGGCCACGCCTGCCTCGCGGAGGCGTCGGATGACCCTGAACAACGGCTCGACCTCGTGGCGGCTGAGCGACGCGGTGGGTTCGTCCATCACGATCAACCGAGCGTCGAAGCTCACGGCACGAGCGATCTCCATCATCTGCAGTTGAGCGACCGTGAGCGATCGCACCGAAGCACCGACGTCGATCTCGATGTCGAGCTGATCGAGTCGTTCGCGAGCAAGTCGACGGGCACGACGCCAGCTGACACAACCGAAACGGGTCGGGAGTCGATCGAGCATCACGTTCTCGGCGACTGAGAGATCGGCTGCGATCTGACGTTCCTGGTAGATCGCTCGGACTCCGAGCGATTGGACCTGGCGCCGATTCGGACGATCCAGAGCTTCACCGCCGACCCTGATGATTCCGCCATCTGCATGTTGGGCGCCGGTTGCGATCTTGATCAAGGTCGACTTTCCTGCTCCGTTTTCCCCGCACAAGGCGTGCACGGTGCCGGAATTGACAGACAGCGAAACTCCGTTGAGCGCGAGCACGCCTGGAAAGGACTTCGTGATTCCTTCGAGCTGAAGCGCCGGCACATCCGGGCCAGCTTCGGTCACGACTGGGCTTTCACGACTTGGCTTTCACGACTTCGGCAATCGCAGGCATGATCCGTTCACCGTAGGCACGAAGTGTTTCGTCTTTCGCGTCGTGTTGTAAATAGATCGAGAACTGATCGACGCCGAGTGCCTTCAGTTCCTCGAG
>JANOEM010000629.1:0-2597 GCA_031413195.1 Actinomycetes bacterium | reverse complement strand
GTAACCGGCCCAGGCGTCCACGACCGCGCGCACGCGCTGATCGTGTTCGGCAAGGGAAGCTTCCATGATGTCGGGCCGTTGATCCCAGAGCAGCGTCGAACCCTCGATGTCGGTGAACAGGAAGGTCACCTCGCCGGTGGGTGGCTCCGTCACCGGGTGTCCCGGCGGTTGCCTCGCGAACTCACGCAGGGAACATTACGTGACCCGTCGAGCGTCAGGCAGCGGTGTCGTCGAACGGGAGCTGCGACAGGGCGAGGCCGATCATGGGTGGACGCAGGGGGTGGATGGTCCCGTCGGTATCTCGCAACACGAAGTGTCCGGCCCCGCAGGGCTCGAGACTCCAATGTTGTTCGTGCAGGAGGTGGTGGTGATACCAACACAGCAGCACAAGATCGTCGAGGTTGGTGTTGCCATCGTTGGCCCAGTGGATGCTGTGGTGGGCGTCGCAACCGCCTGGTGGGATGGGGCAGCCAGGGATGCGACAGCCGTGGTCGCGGATGGTGAGCAGGTCGAACTGGGCGTCGGACACGCTGCGTGTTTGGCGGCCGTAGTCGATGACGACACCATCAGGACCGGTAATGAGTCGGTGGATGCCGGCGTCACAGGCGATGCGTCGGACTGCGTCGGCGGTCAGCGTGATGGGCCCGGTGTTGGTATCGAGTACTCCGCCCAACGTGGCGGCGATCAGGTCGGCGACGTTGATCGTGGCGATCACTTTGGGCCGATTGCGTTTCACACCGGGGGTCGGCTCCAAGTTGGCGAGCACCTGCTTGGCCATCGAGACGAGCGCGTCAGCGCGACGTTGCTCGGGGGTGCGTTGGTCAACATCGGTACGTGCCGACAGGATCCGGATGGCTTCGCGGACGAGTTTCATGCCTTCCGGGTCGAGGAGCCCGTCGAGGCGGCCCATCCCGTCGAGCAGCTCGGACAGGTGAAGCTTGCGCGAATCGAACTGGTCCTGCGCTGATTTGGTCGATCCGTCAGGGTCGGCATGCAGCCGCCAAGTGGCCAGCACCATCTTGAAGTCGCGGTGTGCGAGGTTCAACGCCCAGCCGACCAGCATCTGTTCATCGCGCGCGAACACCTCTGCCAGGTCGGGCCGCCACGTGTCGGCGAGCAGTCGCAACGCCGATTCGGCCATGATCCCGCGGGTGAAACGATCCTTGACGATCGGCATGTGTTGGATCCGCTCAGCCAGCTGCAACGTGAGCGAACACGCCCCAGACGATTCGCCGGTGCTGGACGCAAGCCAGGCGAGTGGCGAGCGATGTCCATGGACATACCAGCGGCCCGACAGCACCACGTCATGCACCCGATCCAGTTGCGCCGCACGCGCCCGGCGCATCGTCACCGTTGCAGCATCGACCACATCGAGCGTGTTGACCGGCGCGTTCGCCGCCCTCGCCGGTGCCGATGCCATCCCCACAACCATGACCCCATCATGACAAGGGGCTGTCACAGGGTTACCGGGACGCCGAGAGAGACCCCGAGAATCTCCGACGGGAACACCACCGCGGTCGTACCGTGTCGGCGTGGACGTGAGTTGGATCACCGTTTTCATCGACCGACCTGACGAGACCTTCGACGCCACCGCCGGCTTCTGGGCCGCGATCAGCGACTCATCGTTGTCGCCATCGCGAGGCGTCGACGACGAGTTCGCGACGTTGCTTCCCAACGATGGCGCCGATGCCCATGTACGAATCCAACGCACGCAGTCGGTGACGTCGGGTTCACACCTCGACCTGCACGTCTCGAACGTCGGTGCCGGTGCAGATGAGGCCGTGCGTTGCGGCGCGCGGGTGCTGGCCAACCATGGCGACTACGTCGTGCTGACCACGCCGAGTGGGATGGTGTTCTGTGTCGTCGCTCATCACGGCGAGCGAACACGCCAAGGTCCGGTCGCCGTCGGAACCAGCGCGGCGACGACACTCATCGATCAGGTGGTTGTCGACGTCGACGCGGACGGCTTCGACGACGAGGTCCGATTCTGGTCCGAACTCACCGGGTGGTTGCCACTCGATGCTCGATCATCCGAGTTCATCCCGCTCGATCGACCCCAGGGCATGCCGTTACGAGTGATGGTCCAACGACGGGATCGAGCCTGGGGAACGACCACCTGTCACGTCGACCTCGCCTGCGAGAACGTGGCTGCAGCGGTCACCGATCACCAGGCGCTCGGCGGAACTGTCGTCGCCGTCCACCACCTGTGGACCGTGATGGCCGATCCGGCCGGGACCGAATACTGCCTGACGTCTCGCCAACCGAGCACCGGCACCCTGGCTGGCTCAGTCTGAGCGAATCACGTCGAGATTGCGGAACGCCGGCGGTCCATCGGACACGGCGGCCATCCCCTCGGCGATCCTGGCGGTCGCGGGCAGTTCGTTGTTCTTCATCGCTTCGTCATACGAGGCGAACTCAACGATGATGACGTACGTGTCCGGTTTGTCACGATCTCTGCAGATCCGCTCGGACAGAACGGTCCGTTGACCTTCGGTCTCGGTGAGCCACTTCTCGTGCAGCTTGTCGACCTCGTCGTAGTTCGAGGTCCTGAACTCCAGTACCTGTATGAATCCCACTGTCCACTTCCTCCTGGCTCG
>JANOEM010000628.1:0-7952 GCA_031413195.1 Actinomycetes bacterium | reverse complement strand
GCCGAGTTCCGCCGCGCTGAAACTCGCGAGCGCTCCGCTCATTTTCCCAATGGGTGTACGGGCTCCCGCCACGATGTAAGAACCGGCCATGGCTCGACCTTTCGTCAGGACCGCCGCGCGGCGATCAAGTTGTGGAATCAGTGTATGCGACGGTTGGCCACTGGTTGCTACCCGTTGGTAATGTCGCCCGATGGAGAAGATCTTGGAAGCAATCGAGGCCCGGGCCAGCAGCGAGGAGATCGCCGCCATTTCATTGCCCGAGACCTACCGAGCGGCATTCGTGCGCCGCGAAGACGTCGCGATGTTCGAAGGGGTTGCCTCCGCCGACAAGGATCCGCGCAAGAGCTTGCACATCGGCGAGGTGCCGTTGCCCGACATCGCCCCTGACGAAGCCGTCGTCGCGGTCATGGCCAGCAGCATCAACTTCAACACGGTGTGGACCAGCATCTTCGAACCGCTGCCGACGTTCGGGTTCCTCGATCGTCTCGGCAAGGAGAGCGAGTGGGGAAAGCGTCACGCGCTGCCGTATCACATCGTTGGTTCTGACGCTGCCGGAGTCGTTCTTCGCACCGGATCGGCAGTTCGCAACTGGAAGCCCGGTGACCGGGTGACCGTGCATTGCAACCACGTCGACGACCAGGACCACAGCGCCCACAACGACTCGATGTTCGCTGCGAACCAGAGGATCTGGGGTTTCGAGACCAACTTCGGCGGTCTCGCCGATCTCACCATCGTCAAGGCGAACCAATTGATGCCCAAGCCGACGCATCTGACGTGGGAGGAATCGGCGGTGAACGCGTTGTGTAACAGCACCAGCTACCGGATGCTCGTCGGCGATGGCGGGGCTCGGATGAAGCAGGGCGACACCGTGTTGGTCTGGGGTGCAACGGGCGGCATCGGTGGCTACGCGACCCAGTACGTGCTCAACGGCGGCGGCACGCCGATCGGTGTCGTGAGCTCGTCCGCAAAGGCTGCGTTGTTGAACGAACTGGGCGTCGAGGCCGTCATCGATCGCAAGCAAGAGGGCTACCGGTTCTGGTCCGACGAGAACACCCAGGACGAGTCCGAGTGGCGCCGTTTCGGTAAGCGGATCCGATCGCTGACCGGCGACGACCCGGACATCGTCTTCGAACACGTCGGCCGCCAGACCATGGGCGCGTCGGTGTTCGCCTGCAAGCGCGGTGGCACCATCGTCACCTGTGCCGCGACCAGTGGCTACATGGTCGAATTCGACAACCGGCATTTCTGGATGAAGCTGAAGCGCTTGATCGGCTCGCACTTCGCCAACTACTCCGAGGCATGGCAGGCCAACCGATTGATCGACCAAGGAAAGATCCAACCGCTGCTCTCGGCGGTTTACCCGCTGGAAGGGGCCGGCGAGGCAGCGTTGAAGATCCATCGCAACGAACACGAGGGCAAGATTGGCATCCTCTGCCTCGCGCCGACCGAGGGCCTCGGCATCGACGATCCCGAAAAGCGCGACCGGATCGGCGAGGACAAGATCACGATCTTCCGCCGTCATGGCGGTTGAGGGCCACAGGACGAGGCTTCGTTAGGCTCGGCTGATGCTGCTGACCGAGATCGACCACGTCGCCATTGCCGTTCGAGACCTGGAGGCCGCGATCTCCTACTACGAGCGCGCGTTCGGCGCGACGGTCGAGCATCGCGAGACGGTCGAGAGCGACGGTGTCGAGGAAGCGCTGTTGAAGGTCGCCGAGAGTTACATCCAACTGCTCACGCCGACCAGTGATTCGTCGCCGGTCGCAAAGGCGATCGAGAAGCGCGGCGAAGGCCTCCATCACATTGGTTACCGAGTCGCCGATTGCGCGGAGGCACTCGCCTCGATGATCGCGGCCGGAGCGACCCCCATCGACTCCGCACCTCGACCCGGCAGTCGGAACACGACCGTGGCCTTCATCCATCCGAAAGGCAGCTTCGGCACCCTGATCGAGCTCGTCCAGGAACCGGCCCAACCCGCCGCTCACTGACGCCTGCCCACTGACCACCTGCCCACTGACCGCCTGCTCACTGACCGCCTGCTGCGTCAACCCGCTTCGAGGATCAAGCCCTTGAGGTACGCAGCCTCCGGAAACGAGAGCGGTACCGGATGGTCGCTCGGTTGATCGAGGCGGCCGATGATGCGTAGGTTGCGCTTGGCGTCGAGGGCTGCTCCGGCGACGACCTTCTGGAACAGGTCGGGGCTCATCCCGCCGCTGCAGGAGAACGTCATCAGGATGCCGCGAGGGGCAAGCAACTTGGCGGCGAGCAGGTTGAGATCCTTGTAGGCACGACTGGCTCGATCGACCTGCGCTTCGGTCTGAGCAAGTTTGGGCGGATCGAGAATGATCAGGTCGAAGGTGCGTGCTCTGTCGCGGAGCCGACGCAACTCGTTGAACGCGTCGCCTTCGATCTGCTCGCCGACTTCCACGTGGTTCAGTTCGGCGTTGCGAATGGCACCGGCCAGCGCTGGTCCGGACGAGTCGAGACTGGTCACGGCTGTCGCATCGCACGCCGCGGCGATCACACTGAATGCGCCCGTGTAGGAGAAGGCGTTGAGGACTCGTCGTCCCCCGGCCATCGCTGCAACGGCGGCGCGGGCGTTGCGTTGGTCGAGGTAGAACCCGGTCTTCTGCCCGGCCGCGAAGCTGACGGCGAATCGGTGATCCCTGCCGAGGACCCGTTCGTGGATGATGGTCTCCGGGTCCGGCTCGAGACCACGAAGCAAGCCGGTTCGCTCTGCAAGGCCTTCGCGTTGACGTGAGTCGATGTCGGACCGCTCGTACACGCAGCGAACGTTGGGGAGCGACATCAGTGCATCTGCAACGACGTCGCGCCATGGCTCGGCGCCCGCAGACCCGATCTGGAGGACCACGTTGTCGCCGTAGCGGTCTGCGATCACGCCGGGCACTCCGTCGGCCTCGCTGAACACCAACCTGGCCGAGTTGCTGACGGATGCAAGGCCTGCGCGTCGGCCGGCCGATTCGATTACCCGCGCGGTGACGAACGCGTCGTCGACCACGGTGTGCGGATCTGTTGTCCACATCCGCGCCCGCAGGCGTGAAGCCGGCGAGTAACCGGCCCGCCCGAGCGCCTCGCCGTTGTCATCCACGACAAGAACGGTGTCGCCCGGTTGCGGGTCACCGCGAGTTTCGGCGACTGATCCGCTCAGGACCCATGGATGCATTCGACGTACGGACTTGTCCCGGCCGGGTCGCAGGACGATGGTCGGTTCCATGACCGCCAGGGTACGCGCGGCAACAGGAACTGTCGTGGGTGTCGAGCGGTCAGACGGTGGCTTCGGCGCAGTTGGCGATGAAGCCGGCGTTGCGCATCTGCTGCTCGAACATGAACGTGATCGAGTTGGCGAGCTCTTCCTGACTGCGCAGGCACAGCCCGACCTGCTGACGGAGCTGCTCGAACTGGTCCTCCAAGAGGGCGATCCGGGCGAGCGCGCTGACGTTGATCGCGGGTTCGGTCACTGCTTCGGCGGGTGTAACGGGAGCGGGTGTTGCTGCCGCGCCGGCAACGACGCCGACTGGCACGACAGCGGACCCGCTGACGGCCTCGGTGCGTACCCGTTCGACGAGCGACACCAGCGTCGCCCTCTCGCGATCCAGATCAGCTCGAGCCTCGGCACGGGCGGTCTCGGCGGCCTGTAGTGCGATCTGGTGGTATGTCGACATGGAGTTGAACTGCGAACGCAATTGGTCCTCCAGGATCGTGAGCCGATCCTGAACGTCGGCCGCCGCCGCCTGCGCGGCTTGCTCGCCCTCGCCGGGAAGGAACGATTCGTCCTTCATGTCCTGCCACATATCACTCTTGCGTCGCATTGCCATCCTCCTACCCGTCGTACTGCCCACCTTGGCCCGGCACGTTGCGTAGGAGTTATCGGCTGATGGTGGGTGTTTCTTGAGATGTTGCAAACGAAAGTGGCTTGTGTGATCACCCGGCCATCGCTTTGTGAGGGTTTCTCAAAGAAAGTTCTCAAGCTCGGGCCAGAGCTGCCGAAACCTTCTTCGCACCGAGTGATCGAAACTCTTCGCCGGTGTGTTTCGTGGGACGACTATTTGCGGAGGAAACGCACCATCATGGAAAACCACATCGAAGAAGTAGAGACCAGCAGCAAGCACGACAAGGGATTCACCCTCGTTGAATTGCTGATCGTAATCGTGATTCTCGGCATCCTGGCCACCGTGACGGTGTTCGCAGTCCGTGGCATCACCGACCAGGGCCGTACCAGCGCCTGTGCAGCCGACGTCAAGACCCTCGAAGTCGCCGTCGAGTCGTACTTCGCCCAGAACGGCGGCACTGCGCTGCCCGTTTCCGGCACGGAGGCTCTCACTCCGGGAACAGCGTTCAACGATCCGGCGCAGGCCACCTTGGTGACGGCCGAGCTCATGCGTTCGCAGTCGGAGAACGTGAACGTCGGCGCTGACGGAACCGTTGTCGGTATCAACGACTGCGCCCCCTGATAGCAGCCCTTCAGCATGGTGAAAGAGCCGGGTCCTTCGGGACCCGGCTCTTTCGCGTGAGAGGCTGAAGGCAAACCGATTGGGGCAGATATCGGATGAATGATTTCGTGAGCGTTCGGACAACGAGCGCCAGGCTGTCGCGGTGGATCCTTTGGCTGGCCACATACTTCGCTGCTCTCGCGGGGACGCTGGCGACCAAGCACACCGATGGCGACTGGGACTATTTCGTCGACATGAGCAAGCAACTCGCTGGCGACGCGGGACTCAGCGTGTACGCCCAGAATCCGCGAATTCAAAGCGGTCCAATCAGCCTCCTGGCTGTGCGAATTCTTTCGATCGACCTGTGGACATCCCGTCTGCTCATTGCTCTCGTATTCGCTGGCGCGGGTTTGCTCAGCATCGGCATCCTGTACCGACTTCGAGCACTGAAGTACGGGCCGAGTGCCGGACACGACCTCACTGCGCTCGTCGGTGGCGTCGTGTTGATGTTCTGGTGGTCGTTCCTACGGTCCTTCGGCCACCTCGACGACGCGATGGTGTTGACGATTGCCGCCGTAGCGCTGTGGTCGGCTCTGACGGGCCAGCGACGACTCATGACAGCAGTGCTGATCGGTGTCGCGCTTGCGATCAAACCGTGGGCGATCTTTCTCCTGCCGATGACGCTTCACCGTGCTGACTGGAGAACCCGTCGCGGGCTGTACCCGCTCGTCAGTATCGCTGTTGGAAGTCTGTTGTGGGCACCGTTCTTCATTGCCGATCCGGGAACGCTCGATGGTATGCGCCCGACGGTCAGACTGGCGCCCGATTCGGTGCTGCGACTGTTCGGTTTCGCCGGCGAGGAGTTGTCACCGTTGCTTCGCGTCGGTCAACTCGTCCTCGCACTTGTCATTGTCACCGTCGGCGCGTGGCGGGGCCGTTACATCACCGGCCTACTGGCCGGCGTTGCCGTTCGCCTGGCCATGGACCCTGGCACATGGAACTATTACGCGACGGGCTTCATCCTGGTGGCCGTTGCCTGGGACTTGTGCGAATCGCGATCGCGAATTCCTTGGCTGGGCCTCGTTACGTCGCTGGCGCTGGCGCCGTTGTGGGTCTATGACCAGCCCGAAACCCGCGCGATCGTGCGCCTTGCCACCAGCATGGTCGCGGTGTCGCTCGTGCTGTGGCCAACTCGGGTGAGATTCGCCAGTGCGACCAGCAGCACTTCTGTTTCCGACCCACCCGCCCAGGTTTCCGTTGCCCCGTATGCAACTGCTCACGTCTCCTGCTGATCTCGACGTCACGGCGTTCGGCGAGGCCGAGGGCGACGCGATGCGTCGTCGTGTCGTGGGCCTTGCCCTGCTTGGCCTCTATTTGCTGGTCGTCCTACTCGATGCTCGACGAATCGGGCACCTGACCACCGGCGACACCAACAACCTTGTCAACGGAACCTTCCGGGCGCTGGAATGTCTCTCTCAAGGGAAGTTCGTGGAGTGCGGCTACTTCGAAGGCACCATCCGTACCACGGTGCATCCGTTTCCCCTGCTGCAGTACTTGGTAGCCGCGCCGCTTGTCGCGTTCGGCCTCCAGGATGCCGCCACTGTGAGGTGGCTCGGTCTCGTGAGCTGGTTCGCAGTTGCCGGGGTTGTTGCTACGGTCATCGCCACATTCCGGACCAGGCCCAGACTGGCCGCGCTCGTTCTGGTCTCGATTCTGGCGAGCTCGTACATGTACCAAGCCACTTCGGCGTTTGGAGAGGCCTTGTCTGCAGCGGTGGTTGTCGGCGCGATCTGCGCCGCCATTCGGCGCCGGCCCGGCGAGATCTTTCTCCTGGTGCTGCTTGCTTCGTTGGGCAAAGAGACACTTGCTCCATTCGTTGTCGTGCTCGTGCTGGTATGCGCGAGAAGCGATGAGGATCGATGGCTGCCGCGCAAGCAACTGACGATCGCGGCTGTATCGGCTGGAGCTGTGGCGATGCTGATCAATTCGGCGTTCAACATCTTTCGCTACGGCTCAATCGGGAACCGCCTGTACCTCGATCCGTCGCTGCGGACGCCGGGCCTGGCGCGCAAGCTCGACTTCGCTGCGGCGATTCTGGTGTCGCCAACCGGAGGGATTCTTTGGTACTGGCCGGTGTTCTCG
The DNA here is from genome assembly GCA_031413195.1 of Actinomycetes bacterium. Taxonomy (GTDB): domain Bacteria; phylum Actinomycetota; class Acidimicrobiia; order Acidimicrobiales; family Ilumatobacteraceae; genus WLMZ01. Next base: position 1,359 of record JANOEM010000628.1, on the reverse strand, counting down.
TTGCTGGCGATCGTCGCAACCGGCATCGGTCTTCGGCGGCTGGTACGCAGCCCACACGCTGTTCGGTCGCACGGTCCGGTGCTTGTCGTGAGCCTCGTCACACTCGGCTGGTTGGTCTCGGTGAGCGCGTGGTACACGCCGTTTGGTTGGATCGCCTACGGTCCCCGGCTTCAGGTCCCACTACTCGGTGGTCTCGCCGTTGCCTTCGCTCATCTGGTGGGCGACGGCATCGTGTCGGCTTTGCAACGAAGTCGACGAGCTGTTTGCATCGCGGCCACAGCCATTGCCGTCGGCGCGATTCAATTCGGTGCTCCCTGGAGGTGGCCGACGGCGATCGAGCATCTCGTCGCACCGAACGGAGCCTGCCCGATGTTCGGGGAGTCCAACCTGATGGCCAACCCCGGACAGTTCTACGACTGCACCGATGCCCTTCTTTGGCGGGTGCACCCCTTCATTCTCGGCGACATTGTCGACCTGTCACCGACGATCGGCGGCAGTGCGTGGCTGCTCGGTCTTGCCGGCTCCCTGTACCTGTTGCGGTACGTGTCAGCGAACCACTTCGACGCGTAGGCCGTTGGTGTCCCACGTCGGGTCGAGCGGCATCCGACTGATCGCCCTGCCAACAGCCCGCCGAGCCGTCCAGACAAGGCCGGCTGCATTGACGACGTGGCTTCGACCGGCGCCGTCAGGAAGCGGTCGAGTGATCACTTCCTCGACTCCAGGCAACTTGTTGCGAATGAGTGTGAGCCGCTCGAGCACGCCGTCCTCGTGAAACGGGGAGGTCTTCAGCGGTACTTCGTCATTCAGAAGGGTGAACGTCATGTCCGGATGCGCTGAGAAGAAGTTGCGCTGATGGAACGGTTGGAAGATCTGCTCGGCTTCGCGGAGCCAGCGGAACCTGCGGAAGTCGTCATTGGTCAACCACGGCTCCAGTTCCCGGGCCTTGGCCTTGGTCGGCGCCGTGAGCGCTGCGCGTGACGGCAGTGGGCGCATCGCAACCTTGCGTGGCCAGCCGATGAACGCACGAGTCTCGGTCTCGCACGCCCCGTACTTCGTGGACGGGAAGTCGTTGAAACCCATCGGGATGTTGATCGCGGCGGCGTCGAACTTCGGTCGCATGTCAACGACCTCCATCAACGTTCGACACACTATTGCGTCCTCGACGACGACGGTGATGTTGGCCAGGCGCGCGGGCACGATGAGCCACCCGCCGGGGCATGGCGTGACACCTGCGAGCCACTTGTAGGGGAGTTGCTTGGCGGCCATGACGGGTCCTCAGGGAACGATCAGCGCGAGACAAGTTCTGCGTTGCCGGTCGAGGCTCCCTGGCCAGTCAGCACCGTGGCCTCGGCCTGCAGC
>JANOEM010000627.1:0-8439 GCA_031413195.1 Actinomycetes bacterium | reverse complement strand
CCATCCTCACCCGGAACACCGCCAGGCCACCCTGCATCTGGTTTGGGCTGTGCCCCTGCAGCGGCGCCGCCGACGTTCGAACGATGAGCGGAAACAACGGCGGGTTCAGATGTGGCAGGTCAGCGTCGACGATGTCCTGCTCGATGAGTGAGTCGAGAGCGGATCGCGGCGTACCGATTCCACCACCGCGACCGACCAGACCGCCCCGCGATCGCTTGTAGACGTGCACGTCGTGGCCGGCTCGAGTGCGCAGGATCGCGGGCGAGCAACCGGCAATCGACCCACCGACGATCGCGATGTCAAGCTTCCTCACTGCGTCTCCCCTGCGACGCTGCATTGACCGGCACAGGCGTCGACGAGTGTTCACGCAGAGTGTTCACTTGACTTCAGTATGAGAGAACCCTACGGTGACTTCAGGGCGGTTGAACAGAGAGCACGCTGATGGCACACCGGATTCGTCATGGTCCATCCGACCGCTGAACTCAAGGTGCTGCGGTGCTTCGAACTCCGTCTCGATCACGTGGTGGTCGCCCTGCCCACGAACGTCGAACGCCTGCTGGCGTATCTTGCGGTGCAGGACTGCCCGCAACCTCGCCACCATGTAGCGAGTCACCTGTGGATGGACACGCTCGACGCCAACGCGGCGGCCAACCTGCGCACCGCGCTGTGGCGTGCCCGACGACTCCTCGGCCAGTGGGTGGTCACCAACAGGGGCTACCTGGCCCTTTCCGAAGAGCTCGACATCGATCTACGACAAATGAGCAAGCAAGCCCGGACCCTGCTTCGCCCGGAAATCGGACTCGTCGAGTGTGACGCCGACCCGACGTTGATGCGCGGCGACCTCCTCCCGGACTGGGACGAGGAATGGATCGTCGACGAACGCGAACGCGTCCGCCAACTCCGCGTACACGGGCTCGAAGCCCTCAGCGACAAATTGCGTCAGGCCGGCCGCACCGGTGAAGCAGTTGACGTGGCACTCACGGCGATCGCTGCCGAACCGCTACGAGAGAGCGCTCACCGTCTCCTCGTGGCCGCACACCTCGCCGAGGGCAATGTGTCCGAAGCTCGACGCCAGTACGACCGCTACCGCGATCTGCTGTGGGACGATCTCGGTATCGAGCCGTCAATCGAGCTTCGCACGTTGATCCAACAAGCGCGACCTGCGAGCGAGCTCACTTCACCAGCGACAGCTCGAGTCAGGGCAGGACGGCAAATCGTCCCTCGATTGCGACAGGCGCAGCACTCAAGTTCCGAACGTCGATCCAGTAGGTGATCGCCGTTGCCGAGGCGCGTTGCACCTCGACGTCCCACTCGACCTGTGGCGCACCTGGCGCAGGCGTGGTCGGCACAACCGTCCACACGACGTTCCAGTCGGGGGGCCAGGAATGGGTGAACCAACGGCCGCTCGCATTGGCGCCGACGCTTCCCGTGAATTGCACTCCAACACGCATGGGTCTGCTCCTTGGTATGTCGGTGCGTCTACTCGGCCACGATGGCGTACCGGGCTGACACGTCGATCGGTGTCGATGTCAGATTCTCGATGTCGATCCAATAGGTGATCCGTTCCCGGCTCGAACGCTCCACACGAACCTGCCAGTCCAGCCCAGGCCCGGGCGTGACCGGGGTCGACGTCGTGACTGTCCAGATGACATTCCAACACGCCGGCCAGTCATAGGTGAACCACCGCTGCGTGACCCTGGCCGCAACCGTGCCGGAGAACTGGACACCGAGCCGGGGGCCTGTCGCGACGGGCATGAATGGCGTCAGCCTCCGGCGGATTGCTCGCCGGCAGACCGTGCAGAACGGCTGACCCAGCGTGCGCATCCGGCACTGGTGCTCGGGACGATACACGCCGCATCGCGAGCGGCCGCCACCTTCGAACAACCCTACCGATCCGACGGCCACCGGGCTGGCCGCGAGGTTCTCCGTCGAACAATCCGGGTTCGGTTGCGTCGGCAGCGGTGTCGCAGCCGCGACGAGTTCACTCCATTTGGTCGTCGCTCGATCGGTGATCGTGGTGAGATTCGGCTCCGGTGGTTCCCCTGCCGACCATCCGCTGTTCAGGTCGGCGTACTCGTCGGCGAGCGAGAAGGCCGAATGGCCGAGCTCATGCACACCGATCTCGGACGCAGCGCCATGCCGGGAGAAGAACGCAACCGAGCCGCCCGCTCCACCGTACTCGGTGGTGTTCACGATCACGACGGTCGCATCGGCCTCGGGCACCTGCGCCTGCGCGGTGAGCAACGCGAGACCTTGGTCACCCGCGAGGAGTCGCCGTGTTCCGTTGGTGCAGAACGTCGAGTCGAAGAACGTCGCGGAGGTGGTTCCCGACCCCGGATTGCCGTCGGCGCACACCGCCGGGCTGTCGGCTCCACTGTCGGTCGACGACACGTCGACGCGATACACGTTGATCGCGCACCACATTTCCGTGAAGGGCGGTGTTGCGAACAGCTTCTCGACGAACGCCGCAGCGTCGGCGTGGAAGGTCGGGAGTTCGGTAGTCCGATACCCGTCAGACAGAATCACCAGGCACCAGCGAACACCATCGGCGCCGTGGTCCACCAGCTTGCTTCGCCCGACAACGACGCCATCGGCTGCGCTCATGGCAAGCTCTCCGAAGTGAAGTCCTGCTCACGCAGCACCGAGCGCACCAGCTGCCGAGATGTCCGCTCGTTCATCTCAGCGGACGACAGACGCCCGTGCAGGACAATGTCGTGGCCGTTCGGATCATCGGGCACAAGCACCTGGAAGACACCCGATGGTTTCGATGCCTCGATCCGATGCAGCGACTGAGTCGGATCGGGCGAGTACACCTCCATCTGATCGTTGAGCGGGTTGGCGAGTACCTGACGGTGCAGAGACTCCCCCTCGGCAGTTCGCACTTCGACCCAGTACCCGGCCGCCGCGTCCGCGATCGCATCGGAGTCGTCGGGCGGCGACAACGTGTCGACGCGCTGCTTGCCGATCACCCTGACGCGATCGCCGTCATACGCAAAGGTGACACGCCACGACGCCATGGCCGCTCAGCTGACCTGCTCGAACTTCGAGCCGTTCCAGACCCATCCGAGTGCCGACCGCACCTCGGACGCGGCGATCTCGCCGGTCGAGTACAGCATCTCCAGCTCATCGCCGAAGGTTGTCGACCCCACGACGAGGCCGGTGAGGTTGATCCACCTCGACCACGACCCAGGACTCGACGTCGATGTCGGCGACGGCGTGGGTGCTGCGGTGTACCAACCGGCTGCGTTCAGGATCGCGGCGAGATCCGCGAACTTGTCCGTAAGGACCCCTTGGGTGCACGCGGCGTCAGTGCATGACCACATCGACCACGACGATGCAACGAGCGTGCCGGCCGATGGCGCCGCCGAATCGAGCTGACGGGCAACGACGACGGTCGGGCCGGCGCCACCCAACTGACCGACTGCGAGCGGATCGACCGTCGGGTCGACAAGCGCGGCCGCCGGGAGCAGCTCGAGGGTTCGGCCGAGGAATGCCAGGAGGTCATCCGGCATCGTCGCGGTCAACGTGTGCGGTGGCAGCGGCCGGCGTGCTGCCAGAATCGGAAGGCTGCACCCAAGAGCGTGCAGCGATGTCATGGCCAGACCGAAGGAGGGGGCGAAGTCGCTTCGGATGGCGACGGTCACGGGTGTCGACATCGCGACCGATGCCGGACGATCGTTCGGCCGATCGACGAAGTACAGAGGTGGCAGAACGGGAGCGAAACCAGGCGACGGATTCGGCCCGGCAACGCCGAGTGCTGAGGCGAGAACCTGGGCGGTGAGGAGGGGATCGTCGGCGATCAAGTTCAGGTAGCCGCCGATCTGGGTGATGTTGCCCGGTGGCGGAATCCTCGATGGGAAGAGGTCTCCAGAGAGTGCGAGCCGGCGCAGGATGATCTGCTGTGCGGCGAGCATGTCCGGCGAGATCGCCGAGTCGAGAATCCTGGTGAGGGCATCGATTGCCCGGTCCTCCGCGGTACTCGCTGTGTCACCCGCCATGGTCGGGCTCCCTTCTGGTCATGTTCGGTCTGGTCATGTTCGGTCTGGTCATGTTCGGTCTGGTCATGTTCGGTCTGGTCATGTTCGGTCTGGTCATGTTCGGTCTGATCATGTTCGGTCTGGTCATGTTCGGTCTGGCTCTGGCGGTCATGGCGGTGGCGCTGCCCCACCATCGATCGGAGGCGGGGTCACGCCTCCTGGCCCGGTCCCTCCGGCCCCCGTCCCACCGGCCCCCGTCCCACCGGCCCCGGTCCCACCCGTCCCGACACCACCGGTTCCCGACCCGGAGGTCGGGGCGGCAGCCTTCTTGGCGCCGACGGTGCTCGGCAGCACATCCATTGCCTTCTTGGCCAACCCTGTTGCTTCGGCGATGGTTTTGTTCAAAGTGTCGGCGGTCGTTTCGGTCTGCACCTTGGCTTGCGCGCCCAGCTGCGTCATCCCGGTGAGGTCCTGGGGGAGATTGGTCGCCGGCATCGACGCGATCAGTTGGGTCGCCAGGTCGGCGGGACTCAACGCCACCGGTCCCTGGTTGATCGTCACCATCGGCCCGGTCTGCAACGCGGCCGGCGCGGTTGCTCCCGCCGGACCAACGAGTTGGTTGCCCCCGGCGAACAGGCCCGCGAGTGATGCCAAGTCGGTCGCCTCGTCGGGGGGCGAGTCCTGCCAGTTCCAGAATCGAGTCAGATCAATCTTTTCGCTCGACTCACAGTGGCCGAGCACCGCCTCACCGAGCACCCCGCGGGCCGGCAAGGTGATGGAGGACTGCGCCGGCGCATACGCCTGGCGGTGGAACCGCAGCAAGGCCTCCTGCACGTCACGCGACGTCTTTTCGAGTTTCCCTGCGAGCGGCGCTGGAATGAAGAACGGCATGATCGCCGCGTTCCCGAAGTAGCCGATCACCGTGTTCGCCACACAGTTGAGCAACGGCACTTCGTCGCTCGCATCCGAGATGCCACCCGTCGGTACGCCGATCGTGTAGGACTCGAGCATGATCGCGCGCTCTTCGGCCGTCAGTGATTGCCACACCTCCTTCGAGAACTCGACGGTGTTCTGCACCACATGTTGCAGCACCGCCTCGATGCGCAAGACGTCGGCGAATGACAGCTCCGGAGCGAGCCGTCGGGCAGCGACCGGAAGCACCGACCCCATCGTCTCGGTACCTCCGGGCCCGTTGTACGCCTCGAGGAGATCGATCGATCCTCCGATTGTCGCGATCGGGTCCTGAACGACCGGGCCGCCGATCTCGCGCTCCAGATCCGCCGGGCTCAGCGTCACATCCATCGCTGCCTGATTCGTCAACCAGCTCAGCAGGTCGGTGAACGACAACCCGGACGGCATCGAGAGGCGGTACGAGAACGTTGAGAATGAGCGGCTGAACTCGAGCCGGGCAATGTCGCTCCGAGCGATGTATTCAGGAAGTGCGAGCGCACCGGTCCGGGTCTCGAAGGAACTTGAGCGCCGCGTGCGCAACCCCTGCAGCAGTGCGGCCTTCGTCTCGAATGTTGCAGGCACGGTCGCACTGGCACCCGAGAGCCGAACCGGTCCGATCCGGGCGCCGCTCGTGGACACCGCGCTGACGTAGAGGTCTTCGAACGGCATGAACGTTCCGCGGAAGGTGACGTTCACGATGTCTTGCGCGCTCCCCGTCGAACTCTCGACTGTCATCGTCGGATTGCCGGCGAATGCCTGGAGTACCCGAAGGCCGTGACGCATCTCTGGTCGCCGACCGATCCGCGCCATCAAGACGTCGTGGTAGCGCAGCAACATCGCGTAGCGGGTGAGAAGAATGTTGCGGCTGTACGTGCCCGTCGGCAACGTCCGAGGCTGGCTCGACGGCAGGAACTGCACCACCTCGAGTGGCACGAAGCACACGAGCTGGATGTCGTCGACCACGCTGCTCACTCCGAAATGCCGGAGCACTTGCCAGTACTGCATCGTCAGGGCATGGTTGTGGTTGTGGTTCGTGATCACCTTGGTGACCACTTCGCGTCGTTCCGTCGCGGTGGCGAGACGCACGCTCGAACGGCTGGCCTCTCGTCTGGCCGATGCCTGCCGGGCGAGGCTGGAGTGGAAGTCCTGCGAAGCGTTCGACACGTAGTCGCGACTCGCGCTCTGCCAACTCGAGGTCGAGCCGGTTGTGGTGGAGTCGGCATATCCCCCACCGATCCCCAACCCGGCCACGATCGGTCCGAAAATGGCACCGACCCCCAGGCCTCCGCCGAACGAGCCCGACTCGGTGTTCACCTTCATCCTGCTCCCGCCCGACGCGGCCTCGTCGAATGCGCTGCGGAACACTGCGTTGGTCGAACTGTCGGCCACCTCGTTGTATCGTTGCGCTTCGGTGGCGGTCATCGATTCCTGTTCGCGAACGCTCAAGGTTTCGCGTTCGTCGGACACCGCGATGCGCTGCTGTTCACCTGGGGCGAGTGGCAACGAGTAGACGAGATCGCCGAGCGACAGCCCTGTCGGTATCCACACCTGGTGCATCTTGACGACGTAGCCCAGGCCGAGACTTGCCGCCTTCGGTACCCGCTTCGGGTCGCGCTCGACAAGGTCGAGAAACGAGTCGACATCGATCGGCGCCTCGATCGGTACCCGTTCGATGATCTCCCAGCTGCCGAGTTCGGTCATCGCGTCGATCAGTTGGTTGGCGCCCACATACTTGCTCAGGCCGACCTTCGAGGCGGACAGTATCGTGCTGTGCCGGGCATCGTGGCGGACACGCGAGCCGAGTCGGCGATTGCTCAGCTGCGGAGCGACCAGCCGGACGAGCAGCGAGAAGCGGTACTTGTCGATGACCCCGAGGTTCGAGCGGAAGGCCATCGCACAGTCACCCTCGCCGAGCGTGACCACCGGAGCGGGCACCGCATACTCCGACGGATTGGCGAGAACGTCGGTGTCGCTCTTCGGGATCACAACGTCGCCGAGTTGCGCCACCACACTCCGCGGGAGGGGTTCGACCCGTTCGTCGAGGGCCAACACGCCGAGATCACCGTTGCCGGCCACGAGGTCTGCCCGGCGCACCGCAACCTCGACGATCCGGTTCGCTCCGATGACGACCAGCCGCATCCCGTCGTCCGCAATCGGTCGAGGCGGCAAGGCCAACACGAAACCCCCGCGGCGGTCGGTGAGATCCTCGGGGTTCGGCCAGGGCCGACCTGGGGCGCCGACGTTCGATGGCTCCAGAGCGCGGATCGACACTCCCTCGGTCGCGGTCCCGTCCGGATTCACCAGCCGACCGTGGATCTTGGACGGCAGAATTTCGGGGACGTTCGGAAAGAACGCTTTGAGGTCCTTGCCCATCAGATCGAGCGTCGAGTACACCTGGGTCGCGGCGAGCGCACGTTCCTGCAGCAGACCCGCGATGTGCTCCTTGGTGACGTCGATCGTGAGGCCTTCAGCCTCGAGGTCGAAGGTGACCAACGGATCGAGGACCCGATCATCGAGCAGTCCCCCGCCCACCTGCCGATCCGATGCCTCACGATCGAATCTCGACCCATGGGCGACGGTCTCGCCGTCCTCCATGATCCGTCGCATCGAAACGCGAACCGCTTCCTTCTTGCGCTCAGCCACTGCAGTCCTCCCAGATCCGGTACGTCTCAGATCCCGGAATTCTGAACGGGCCTCGTCGTCAGTGCGTCACCGCCGCGTCATCGCAGCATCATCATCGCGTGATCCGAACCGCACAGTCGACCGAGCGCCCACTTGATCTCGACCTTCCACACAACGCCGACGACGCTGCAACGACATTGCGTGGATCCTCGATCGCGTCACGAACCAGCGGATCGAGTCGGTCGAGTCATCACCGGCGAGTACGAGCATGGCCACGGCCCGGAGTGGGCGGCAGATCACGAACAGCCCGCCTTCATTTCGGCCGTCTACGGACCACGAGTGCCGTCGCGTTAGCGTCCGCGCATGAAGAACCTTGCAGGGAAGACCGCAGTTGTCACCGGTGCCGGATCGGGGATGGGCAAAGCCTTCGCCGAACGATTCGCTCGCGCCGGCATGAACGTCGTGCTTGCGGATGTCGAGGAACCGAAGCTCGATGACGCCGTGGCCGCCATTCAGGCCACCGGGGCGCAAGCCATCGGGGTGCCGACGGATGTCACCGACGGCGCCGCGGTCGATCGCCTTCGTGATACCGGCATCGATGCATTCGGACGTGTGCACGTGTTGTGCAACAACGCCGGTGTTGCGGGTGGCCCGGCGTCCGGCGGCGAGTGGGTGTTGGAGAACGAATGGCGATGGGTGCTCGAGGTCAACCTGTGGGGTGTGATCCATGGCCATCGCTCATTCCTCCCGCATCTGGTCGAGGGCGGCGAGGGTGCCGATGCGCCCGCGGCAGGTGCGTAGCGAACTGACGTTGCTGGTAACACTTCGGGGGATGCTGCGGAGCGAGGATGCATACCACGCGGTGTTGGACAGGGAGTCGCGAGCTTTG
>JANOEM010000626.1:0-5821 GCA_031413195.1 Actinomycetes bacterium | reverse complement strand
AACAGGTGAAATTTTTTCGGGTATAGATTCATAGATTTTCCCTGAACTCGTTTCAACCCTTATGTAATAGCTTCTCCCTACTTCCCCACGAATTGCGCCTGAACTTTGATATACACCTGCACCAATTTCTTTGTAGGTATCCTTATTTCCAGCGTCATCAAACAAAGTAATTCTTGAAGAAAAGACAGGCACTGGCCTATCTAAATCAACACCCAAAGGGCGTGAGCGGTACATCTTAATCAAGTATGGGCCCGGGTCGGTAGTTATGGAACCCTCCAGCACAATTTGCACATCGGCTTTGGGTATATCAAAATCAATGCGATCAACGCAAGCCACTACAAAAAAGAGTACAACTATAAACTTAAGCAGTTTCATAACTAGAGTTTAAAACTATAGGATATGGAAGGAAGAACTGTACCCACTATCGCCAAACGATAAGGTCTTAAAAAACCAAATCCATCATCTTTAAAAAAAACTGAATAGGCATTTTTACGTGCATAAACATTGTAAACAGAGAAGGACCACGTTCCATCCCAAAATTTCTTTCGCTTGTGACTACCTTCAATTATCAAGGCTAGGTCCAACCGATGATACGATGGAATGCGATGGCTGTTTCGATCCGAGAAATTGGCAACTGTAAAGTTCTCAATCAAAGCTCCGGATAACGGAATTGTTACGGGCCTTCCGGTGTGATAGGTAAAGAATCCAGTAAAGAAGTAGCGCTTGGTAATACCATATCTCCAGGAAAGATTTACGATATGAGGCTGATCAAAATTAGAGGCATAAACTTTCCCTTTGTTAACAGACTGCTCGTCAGTCTCTCCTTTAATTTGCCTTAGCGATCTTGAGTATGTGTAGTTAAATGTGCCATTCAACCTACCTGAGTTCTTTGCGATTGAAAATTCTGCACCATACGATTTACCAGTTCCACCTAAAAGATCGGCTTCCAATTGCTTGTTAAGAATGAGGTTTGCACCATCTTTAAAATCCAAAAGATTATCGATGGTTTTATAATATACCTCTACAAAAGTTTCATACATTTTTTCTTTTAATGTTTTGAAGTATCCGATTGATAGTTGATCGGCTGTTTGCGGTTTGATGTCACCCGGCGAGAACGTCACCATCTGGTTGGTGATCGCGTTGTAATCCAGATCAGCCGTGGTGGCGCTGCCATTCATCGTCGACACGTCGACAATTTCGTTGCCGTCGGCCGGCCCGCTGAGGGTGAGCGTGAACGCGAGATTCGTGGTGCCGGAGTTACCCTCGGTGACCATCGCGTCGGAAACCGAGACGTTGTTCGCGAAGTCGTCATCGTCGAGGATCGTCACGAGCGCCGACGGCGTTGCGGAGTTGACCACCCAGCCGGCCGGGGGAACCATCGGTGTGGCAAGGCTCCAGGTGAAGGTTTCGGCGCCCTCTTGGTCGATGTCGTCGAACACGTTCGTGCCGACCATCGCGGTCGTCTGGTTCTCGGCGATCGACACTGTCAGATTCGATGTCGACTGATAGTCGGAGCCGCTACCGGGGCTCGGGGTTGCCGTTCCCGGCGACGTCGCCAGGATGAGATTGAAGGCCGGATGGGTTGCCGGTGTGATGTTGATGGTGACGTCGGCTGAACCACCTTCCGGGGTGAAGATCGGCCCGGCGAAGCTTGCATCGATCTCCTGCAGCGGTCCGGTGGTGATGGTCAGGATGCTCGGCGGGAGGTTGAAACCGAAGAACGGGATCTCGAATCCGCTGGGCGGTGAGCCGATGTACTGCAGCGGCAGACCGTTGTTGCCGAGATCCGAGACGACCGTGATCAAATCGCACGAATCGCTGGGCTTGTCGTGCAGGAAGTACATCTTCTCCAGCGCGTACTGCAGATCGTCCATCTCACCGATCCCGACGAACGCAGTGGTGTAGTCGGTGGGATTGGTACTCGAGAGGGGGATGTTCAGATCCGGGTCGATCGCTTCGATCGCGGTCACGAGAGCAGTGACGACCTGGTTGAGATCCGGATTGTTGAGCACATCGAAATAGCTTTCGAGCAACGCCTGCAAGCCCATCGGATCGGTCTGGAAGGTGCCGCCCTGATAATGGAAGCCCTGGTTCGGTGAGACCGCAAGTCCGCAGTCGAGCACGCCGATCAGCAAGAGATCCGTGCCTGCGCCGTCGATCGGGTCATCGCCCATCACCGGCGGATCGGCTTGCATGCCGTCGACGTTCTCGTCGTTGTCCTCGTCGCCGGCGGTGTAGCCGAGGATCTCCTCTTCGATCGCAACGTCGGCCATGATCGGCGACGCCGGAGTGTTCACGAACGGGAAGTCGTTGACGTCGAGCACGCGGATCTCGACGTCGTAGTCGGCGGTCGACGAATCAAGGCCGGAGATGACGGAAATGTTGAGCGTCTCGGGATTGCTGCCGTTGTAGTAGTAGAGGTCGGGCATCGTGTCCGGGATGTACTTCAGGTCGGCAAGGGCAGCGTTGAGTTGATCCTGTGTGCCGTTGATGTGGATCAAGGTGGTGGGCCCGCTCGGCGGGTTGTTGTACTGGTCGACCACGGCCCCGCCGGCGAGTACGTAGACGGGTTGCATCATGCTGTCCATCTCGGTGGTGATCGCGCCAATCTCGAGCGTGCCGTGGCTGACGTCCATCTGGATTCGCGTGCAATCGTTGATATCCCAGTCGTTGGATTCCTTCGGATCGCACATGAGCGGGCCGTCCTCGGCCACTACGACAAGCTCGCGATCATCCCCGGAGATGATGTCCTGGCCGGTGAAGGCCATCTCGGTGATCGGCACCCCGACGAGTGCAGCGATCAAGGTGGTGCCATCCGGCGCCATATACAGCCTCTCGGGTGGGGCGGTCAACGACACCGCTGCAAATGCGGGGCCCACCTCCGGCACGACGACGACCAGGGCACTCGACACGACGACGGCAACCGACAGGCGACCAAACAGGCTTGCAATGCGACGGTTCATCGACAGTCTCCAGTCTCGGATGTTGCCCGAGGCAACGATGAGGGGGCCCGGGCCGATCGTGGGGTCGATCGGCATCCGAGCCTGGAGATATGTGATCACGCACCGTGGGTGTTGTCAGTCCCGATTCAGTCCCAATTGCGACGTCGACGCGCAGCGAGTTCGTCGCCGAGACGAGTGGTTGCTGCCTGGAGGCGCCTGAAGTAGGCCGACCGGCTGAGGTGCAGGCGGCGCGCGATCGTCTCATGGGATGCCAGGTCGTCGAGGTACGCAGCGTTGATGATGGTCACGGCGAGTCGGTCGTCGGCGGATTGGCTGAAGACCTGGAGAGAATCGCTGACCAACTCACGCAAACGATCGAGTCGCTCCGATGGGATCGATCCGAGCCACGCCGGTCCATGCGTCAGAGCAGCCGGGTCGCGCAACATCCGGACGAGCTGCGCTGGATCGTCATCGTCGACCTGTCGGGGTGGCAGAACCCCGGTCTCGCGGTACACCCAGTCGCGTTGGAAGGCGAGCACACCCTGAGGGCCGAAGTCGATCAGGTGGCATTGCAGGTTCATCCCGCCGGCGACGACATCGAGTTCAGGGATGTGCTTCGCGCCGAGCGTCTCGCTGAATGCCATCGCAGCAGGCAGCACCGGCGAGATCGGCAGGTAGCCGTAGCGTGGGTTGACGACGCCCGAGCCGATGATGCCGGCGGCGCCGAGCAGCGAAGTCACCTCGCCCATCTCTCCGGTCAGGTCCACCGCCTCGCGCCACAAGACGGCGGAGTTCGTCTTGAGGACCTCCCTCGCGTGGCGTAACCACGGACCGAGGAGCACGTCGTCGAGCGCTGCCTGCGGCGGATTCGCGGGCGAGACCGCGACGTAGTACCCGCCGATGTTGCCGTCACTGTCGCGGGCGATGCCAGTGCACTCGGGGAAATCCGTGAAGAAAACCTTGGTCAAGTCCCACCAGTCGCCGACGCCAACCGCGTCCAGGATCTTGCCGACGATGTCGGCGTCACCCGGGCGCACTGAATCGATGTGATAGCGGCTGCCGACATCGAGCGAGTATCCCCAACGGAGGTTCTGATCGACGACGAGGTGCTGCAAGTCGGTGGACAACGAGAACTGACCGGCAAGCGCGCGTTGATAGAGGTAGTCGGCGATTCGCCTCCGCAGCGATGCCTCGCCGACCGGGTCGCGACGACGCAGCGAGTCGCGGATCGACTGGGCGACCAGCGCATGCAGTGCGATCCCGTCGGCGAGCGGCTCGGCGAAGGATCGATCCGCGAGCCACTTGTAGTTGTCGTGCGGATCGTCGGACGGCAGGACGGCTTCGAGAAGTTCGGGAGTCGTCACCCGCGCCAGGGCCGCAACGCCCAGCGCACGTGCTCGACGAGGGTCGGCCTCGGTGCCGAGTAGCCGATCGACCAGGTCTGCCATCGATCCCGACCCACCAGCCTGTGAGCCGACCACCAGAGCCAAAGGCGACCCGCTACTGCGCCGGACGAGGTCCTCGATCGTCGCCTGGAGGCTGAGTCCATGATGGCGGGTGAGTGCCACGGCGTCGTCGTATGCCAAACCCTCGATCTCGATCGACCGTGAAACCGCATCCCACCCACCGTCGAACCATGACGGGCCGGGCTTGGTTCGACTGCACAGCACCACGACGGCAGAACCCGGCAGCGAAGGCACGACGTTGGCCCGAAGGTGACCATCGAGCGAGCCGACCAACTCGTAGGAATCGATGATGATCAGCAGCGGGGAGTCGGACGCCGAGATGTCCCCGATTGCAGTTTCGAGGGCTTCGGGAAACGGTGGCAGGTCGCGCCCTTCGAGCGATCGGACCGAGTATCCCGCCGTCGTGGCCCGACGTGCAACCTCGCGCAGCAACGTGCTCTTGCCGATCCCGGCCGGACCACTGACGTGCACGACGTTGGACGCGTCGGTGCGATCGAGGATCGAATCGAAAATCGCGAGTTCGAATTGGCGGCCGACGAAAGACGCACGATCCTTCTGCTCGACCCGTTCCTGCAGACTTGGCATGACCCGTGCAGATTACCCGGCAGTCGCCGGATCAACAGATCAGATCAGCCAGCCGATTCGGTCAATGACGATCTTCTCTCACGATAAGACCTCGTTTGGCGTAGATGCACGACAACCGGGGCCACACCGACACGATATTTGGTTATCTCACGTATTTGATTGACTCTGGAAGAGAAGGCCCCACGGTCAAGTGATGTTTGAGGACGGTCTTGGGCGGGAATCCGAATGACACTCACACCGAGGTCGAAGGGGCCAGTCACATGGAGCGCGATGATCGGCGACGACGTCTGCACTTCCCCAGGGCGCCCATGTCCACCAGCCATGCGCCGGGTTGGAAGGACCGTCGATGGAGCAGTCGGACGCTTCATCGGCTCGGCGAGGTCATGGCGCATTCGGCAATGGGCTTGGCAGCATCAGCCGTAGGGGTCTGTTGGGCGTTGGTCGGCGTCGCATTCCAGTTTCCTGGATGGTGGGCAACGGCGCTCTACAGCACTACAGCCTCGGTCACCTTCGTGATGGTGTTCGTCATCCAGCACACCCAGGCTCGTCAGACTTCGGCGACGCAACTCAAGCTCGACGAACTGATCCGAACCTCGGTCCGAGCCGACGATCGCTTGATCGCCGTCGAAGAGTCGCCCGACGAACACCTCAGCGCACTCACCGAGCTGACGGTTTCAGAACGGGAGTGGACCTGAACCGGGCACCGCCTACCAGATCGGGGTCCGTCGACACCCACGTCTCACCCGCTACGTCTCACCCGCTACGTCTCACCCGCTACGTCTCACCCGCTACGTCTCACCCGCTACGTCTCACCCGCTACGTCTCACC
>JANOEM010000625.1:0-2255 GCA_031413195.1 Actinomycetes bacterium | reverse complement strand
AGATGACATCGATCCGGTCGATGACGTCCGCATCGGCATCACCGACGATCGCGGCCACCGGCTTTGCAGCGCGTTCGGCGATGGCCTGCACCCCTCCGACTACCTTGCCGCGGAAGCTCTGCTGATCCAGATAGCCCTCGCCCGTGATCACGAAGTCTGCAGCAGCGACGTGATCGTGCAGATCGAGTTCGTCGGCGACGAGGTCGAAACCGGGCATCAGCTTGCCGCCGAGCGCCACCAATGCTCCGGCCAGGCCACCGGCGGCCCCGCTGCCGGGCACCTCGCGAACGTCGACTCCGTAGTCCTGCAGATACATCTGGGCGAGCCGTTCGAGTCGCCCGGTCAGCATCGCTACCTGAGCCGCTGACGCTCCCTTTTGCGGGCCGAAGACCGGGGCAGCGTCGACGAACGTGGTATCGACGTCGCACGCGACCAGGAGTTCGACACCGCGCAAGCGATTCGGTGCATGGATGGCCCGCAGCGCACCGAGTCCGCCGTCTGTGGTCGCCGAACCGCCGAGGCAGACGATGATCTTCTTGACCCCGGAGTCCAGGGCCATGTCGATCAGTTCCCCCGTGCCCGTCGTACTTGCAGCCAACGGGTCATTGCCCTCACGCCCACCGGCCACCAACAAACCTGACGCCTCGGCCATCTCGATCACCGCGACGTCACGACTGAGCCGCCACCGGGCGAGCACGGCATCGCCGAGCGGCCCGGTGACCGACGTGGTTCGATTCGCTCCGCCGAGTACGTCGAGCGTCCCTTCGCCGCCATCGGCCACACCGAGTTCGACACAATCGTGGCCGAGCTGCCAGCAGGCGTGGCCGACTGCCCGCGCGACTTCGGCGGCAGTGGCCGTGCCCCGAAACTTGTCGACTGCGGCAAGGACCTTCATCGACGCGGAGGCTATCGGGCGATGCGATCACGTCCGGAGATCACGCCCGGAGATCACGCCCGGAGATCACGCCCGGAGATCACGCCCACAGCTCACGGTGGCAGCTCACGACGTGTGGAATCCCGACCGACTCGGTAGTGTTTCCGCCATGTCCGTGACCGTTCGAATCCCCACCACCATGCGCCCGCTTGCGGGCGGCAATTCGACGGTCAAGGTCGAAGGAACCACGCTGGCGGACGTCCTCACCAATCTCAACGCGACCTTCCCCGGCTTCGACGATCGGCTCTTCGACGAGACCGGTGGCCTGCGCAAGTTCGTCAACGTGTTCGTCGCGGATGACGACGTCCGCTACCTCGACGGCCTGGCCACGCCGGTACCCGACGGCGAGACCGTGTCGATCATCCCCGCAGTCGCAGGCGGCTGACCGAACCAGCCCCGCCGGGTCGACGATCAGGCCGGCAGAAGATCCAGGAAGCTCTGGCGATCCCGTGGCCCGAGTGGCGGCTCAGGTGGTCTGTTGTCCCGCTCCTGCCAGACGGCAAGAACCCGGGTGTTCACTTCGGGATCACTGGCCATTGCGTCAGGCGCCGACAACAAGTTGAGCGTGCGCAGAAAGGCCCGCATCACCACCGCATCGCTGCGCACCGCCGGCAAGAGCCCGTCGCGAAGCACACCCCTCATGAAGGTGCGCGGATCGTCGGTGTCTGCGTCAGGATCCTTGCCGGCGAGCAACGCTGTCGCGACCCGACGGGCTTCTCGGTCCTGTTCGACCGACGATCTGTACCAGGGGAAGATCTCGGCGCGCGTCGCTTCGTCGTACGCGATGGCGATCCCGCGAAGGTCGTCCGGATGCGCGTCGATCGCATCCGCCAAAAGGGCAGCCCCCCAGAACGCAGTACTGCAGCCACGGCCGTACAACGGGTTGGTGCACAGAACTGCATCACCGACGGGCACGACTCCGATCGCCAACGGTTCGCCATCGACCACGTAGTCACGCCACCGGTTGAGCAATCCGGCCATCACATGAACCGTCGGTGTGATCGCTTCGGCGCGACCATCGAGCCAGGGACGGGTCGCGGCCAACTGCGAGGCCGCGATGTCGAACACAACGGGATCGGCGAGAACCTTGCGCAAATCATGATCCTCGGTCGAAGAGGCAAGCGTGACGCTGAACGTGCGGTTGTCGCCGATGAAGACTCCGTACTTCAGATAGCCGAGATCGCCGCCGATCGCGCCACTGCGGGGCGGGAACTCGCACCCGGCCCGCAACCGATAGAAGCGGCTGAAGTAGACGATGCCCGAGTCATCCACCTGCTCAAGCACAGGCCCTGCACCGACCGCCGCGAGCCAGTCCGGCAGT
>JANOEM010000624.1:0-2914 GCA_031413195.1 Actinomycetes bacterium | reverse complement strand
GGGGTCGTCCTCCCAGAACGGGTTGATCCACACGTGCTCGCGGAACAGCGACATCGGATCGTGCTTGAAGTAGCCAGGCATCCGACCGTCGTAGCTCTTCAACTTGCGCACGAGATCGGGCAGGAACTCAGAACCGTTCTCGACCGATGCGATTCGTACGTTCGGGAATCGCTCGAACAGCTTGTCGAAGGCAAGGGTGATCAAGAAGTCGTACGCTGCGCGCTCGATGTGGAAGGCCCTGACGTTCGGGCCGTATCCGCTGTTGAACGACGAGGCGAAGCCATCGACGGCGTAACCGTTCGAGGAGTAACCGCTGTCTCCGGCATGTACCACGACGGTGATGCCGGCTTCGTTGACACGAGCCCAGAACGGATCGAACATCGGGTCACTCACCCTCCGCTGGCCGACCAGCGTGGTCGGCGCAGCAGGCCGCATCACTACACAGCGGGCGCCGCGCGCGAGCGCCCACTCCAACTCGCTGCAGGCCCAGTTCACGTCGGCCAAGCTGATGTATGGCGCGGCGTAAATGCGGTCCTGGTAGTTGCAACCCCAGTCCTCGTCGAGCCAGCGGTTGAAGGCCGTGAAGGTGGTGGTCAATGCCTCGATGTCGTTCTTCAGCGGCTCTTCGTAGAGGACCCCGAGCGTCGGGAACAGCCAGCACGCTTCGAGGCCCTGCTCGTCGAGCACCTTCACCCGTGCATCACGGTTGCGATATGCGGCAGGAATGGGCTCGCGCTCGCGCAACATGTCGAGCGGGTTGCGGCCGTTCGGATTCCCACGGAAGTACTCGTGCATCGCCCCCGCCTTGGCGATCGGCGTGAACGTTGCATTGGTGACGGCTCGACTGACACGTCCGCCGACCACGTGATACTTGCGCCCATCAATCTCGCTCCACTGCACGCAGCGGGGCTGCATGCCGGCAGGAACATGTCGGGTGAACGCGTCGAGTGCCTCGTAGTAGTGATTGTCGGCGTCGAAAGCCTTGAAGTCGAGTTGAGCCCGTGTGTCAGCCATGGGGTCACCGTAATCCGGTTCCGCCCGAAAATCTGACGCGGCGTTAGATTTGCGAGGTGATCCCTCAACACAGCCCTGCACGGGTGCGCCTCGGTGGTGCGCTCCGCCAACTCGGTCACGATGTCGTCGGCCACGCCGCCGACGACGAGATGCTCGACGAACTGGCGAGCGACCTGCTCGACGCTGCCCGCCGGATCTCCGAGGGCGAGTCGCGGGCTCGCCAGATCGCCGGCTTCCACGAACACTGGACATCCGAACTCGTCGACGGCGATCCTGTTCCGAACTGGGGTGACCGGCCGTTCTCCGGACCGTGCAGTCCGTGGGGCCTCGATCCCGATGTTCGCCGTCATGGCGACGGCGTCATTGCCCGGGTGACCTTTCGATCCGCCCACGAGGGAGCACCCATGCGTTGCCACGGTGGCATCGTTGCGGGCTTCTTCGATGACATCTTGGGCTCGGTGCTCGGCGTGATCGGCGAGGGAGCCTTCACGGGCGAGCTGACTATCCGCTACGTCGCACCAGTGCCTTTGCATCGCGAACTCGTGTGCCTGTGTCGTGTCGACAGCCGGGACGGGCGCAAGCTGTACCTGACGGGCGAGATGCTCGACGGCGAACAGGTGCTCTGCCGTGCGTCGTCGATCTTCATCCAGCCCAGGACCGCAATGACCCAGTCCACGTTCGATCCGGAATAGGGTTCCGTCAGCTGAACTGGACGTGTCGACCGCGTTCACTTACGTTTCGAGCATGGACGAACAAATCCGCAAACTCCGCAAACTGAACCTGGCCGCCGGATGTCTGCATCTCGCGTCGTTCATTGCGATCCTGTTGCTCTCGAACGACGCTGCGCTTCCGGTGCGAGCGACGTACCTCACGGACGCGCCGGGCACGGGCAACTTCTCCGATCCCGTGACTCTGTTCGACTTGAACATCAGCTACATGGTTGCCGCGTTCATGGCCCTCTCAGCCTTCTTCCACTTCTTCGTCAGTTCACCGAAGGTGTTCCCGAAGTATGTGGATGGCCTGCGCCACCACATCAACATGTACCGGTGGGTCGAGTACTCGCTGTCGTCATCGATCATGATCGTCGTGATCCTCCAACTGAACGGCGTGACCGACTACATCGCGCTCCTCGCTGTCTTCGGGGTCAACGTGAGCATGATCCTGTTCGGTTGGCTGCAGGAGCGCTACACGACACCCGGCAACGGCGACATGATGCCGTTTTGGTTCGGATGCATCGCCGGATCGATCCCGTGGATCGCCACCGCAGTCAACCTTGCCTCCCCGAAAGGCCCGGCCGATTCGACGGTACCCGGCTTTGTCTACGGGATCGTGATCTCGCTCTTCGTCCTCTTCAACTGCTTCGCCATCGTCCAATGGAAGCAGTACAAGGCGAAGGGCAAGTGGGCTGACTACCTCTACGGCGAACGTCGCTACATCGTGCTCAGCTTCGTCGCCAAGTCACTGCTCGCCTGGCAGGTCTTCTCCGGCGCACTCGCCTCGTAGCGGTCCGTCCAAATCTCCATGAGCGTGTTCGTCACTTCCACCATGTGGCGAACGCGCTCCTCGACGGGGACGCGTAACTGACGACGGATCTGGGAGACGTCGACGTCGCGCTTGTGTCCGGATCGATGAACACCGGCTTTCCTCACCGAGCTCAGCCGCGCTTGAGGTCGGGGTCGATGAACACACGCTGGCTTCGACTTCGGGTGAGGTGTCCGGCAGGTCCGATGTCCAGTTGCTGTCTCCGCTGTCGATACCTGGACATGGCGGTGCGGTTATGTGGCGCTTCGGATTTCAGCGTGGAGTCGCGGCCAGGAGTGACCAGTCAGGTCGGCCGGCGTAGAGCAAGGCTCGGGTGCGGTAGTTCTGCCAGTTCGTGATCCCGAACGCGACGCGCTTG